>CAZONP010000140.1:0-6797 GCA_964581155.1 uncultured Candidimonas sp.
CGGTCATATTGCGTCTGGAGCACCATATGGATTTGGGGCGTGCCGATCGCATCGGCGAGGTCGCGCTCGAGCGCCAAGCGGGCATTTATTTTTGCGTGCATATCGGGGTGGAAAAGTACCACCCGGTTGCGGCCAAGTGCCTTGGACTGGTACATGGCCGTATCGGCATCGTGCAGGACTTCAGTGGTGGTCCTGTTGTCCGTGTCGAGAAGAGTCACCCCTACGCTCCCGCCTGCCATATAAGCGCGCCCATTCGCCATCAGTGGCCGAGCAAGTGACGCGCGCAATTGCTCGGCGATTTGCATCGTGGCATGCAGAGCCACGTCTCTTGTCTTGCCAACCGAGGCGAGCAGGACGACGAATTCGTCCCCGCCCATGCGGGCAACGGTGTCTTCGTGCCGAACCATATCCTTCAAGCGTGCGGCCACGCCGCATAGCACTGCGTCGCCCACGTCGTGGCCGCGTGCATCGTTGATCCACTTGAAATGGTCAATGTCGATAAAAATAACGGCACTGAGTCCAGCGCCGTTGCGCAGCGCCGCCCGGGCTTGATCGATGCGTTCCGTGAGCAGGCGCCGGTTCGGTAAACTGGTCAGCGGATCGTAGAATGCGATCTGGTGAACTTTTTGCTGTGCTGCCCTATGCCCCGTGATTTCCGTGGAAATACCGCACAACGCTTCAACACGGCCGTCAGCGTCGCGCAATGGTATTTTTACGGAAAGAAAAGTCATGGTGGGTTTGCCATGGGTATGAATTTCTTCTTCCGACGTAACGCGCACGCCTTCGCGGATGACACGAAGGTCGTTGCGCCGCATGACGGCGAGGTCTTCCTCGCAGAAAAAATCATTGTCGCTGCAACCCACAAGTTCTTCCGGTGTCTTCTTGAAGATGCCGCACACCTTGCCGTTACCGTAGAGATACTTAAGCGATAAGTCTTTGATATAGATGGATGAATCGACGCCGTCGAGTATGGTGTTCAGCCGATCTTCGCTGACCTTCAAATGTCTGGTCTGGCGAGTTAACTGCCTTTTAAGCAGCAGGGCTGCGCCAACGGCGATGACAAGAAGGAAAAGAATGACGGCGAACAGGCTGGGCGATGCATACCGCATAGGGCGCTCTTCTTGTGGCGGTTCTTGCTACATGTTAGCAATTGTTGCATCGTAATTGCTCTGCATGACCTCGTCAAGGTATTGATAAACGACAATCGTTATCATCATCTCTCTAGGGAAAGCCCCTAGTAAATCATTTCTACACACCTTTTAAGACGCGGTAGCATGTTTCTTTGCTCAGCCACACGGAGATCATCATGCGCAAATTGTTCACAGCGTCTTTCAGCAAGCGGTTGGCCCTTACCGCCAGTGCCGCAGCCATGTTCGCGGCGCTTGCCGCGCCACTGCCCGCAGTAGCGCAGCAAAAGTTCGTCAGTATCGGTACTGGCGGCGTAACGGGTGTTTACTATGCCGCCGGCGGCGCCATCTGCCGTCTGGTAAATAAAGACCGCCAGAAAGGTGGCACGCGGTGCTCGGTCGAATCCACCGGCGGCTCGGTATTCAACATCAATACCATCAAGGCCGGCGAACTCGACCTTGGCGTCGTGCAGTCCGATGTTGGGTATAACGCGTACAACGGCGCAGGCCAATTCAAAGACGCAGGCGCATTCAAGAAGCTCCGCTCGGTGTTCTCGCTGCACCCCGAGCCCTTTACTGTCGTGGCGCGCAAAGAAGCCAACATCAAGTCGTTCGACGACTTCAAGGGCAAGCGCTTCAACGTGGGCAACCCCGGTTCGGGCACGCGCGCTTCAATGGAGCAATTCCTCGCGGCGAAGGGTGTGGATCTTGGTTTCTTCTCCCTGGCGTCCGAATTGCGTCCCGATGAGCACGGTCCAGCGCTATGCGACGGCAAGATCGATGGCTTCCTGTACGGCGTAGGCCACCCGTCGGCCAACATCCAGGATCCCACCACATCGTGCGGCGCCCAACTGGTGTCCATGACCGGCCCTGTCGTCGATAAGCTCGTTGCGGACTTCCCATACTACGCAAAGGTTTCCATTCCCGGTGGGCTCTATCCCAACAACCCCCAGGAAACCAATACCTATGGTGTGCTGGCCACGTTCGTAACATCGGCCGACGTGCCTGACGAAACCATTTATCTTATCGTCAAGTCAGTCTTCGAAAACTTTGAGGACTTCAAAAAGCTGCATCCCGCACTGGGCCACCTGAATGCCAAAGACATGGTCAAGAACGGCCTGTCGGCTCCTTTGCATCCCGGTGCTGAAAAGTACTTCAAGGAAAAAGGCTTGCTGTAATATTCGCAAATAGCGCAGGGCCGTCATAAGCGGTCTGTGCGCGAATAGTGGCCTGGCCGTGTGTATGCGCGGCCAGGCCTGCCTGACTTACGGGCCATAACCCCGCAGCACCAGCCGAGATACAGCATGAGCACGACATCCCCCATTCTTAGCCCCGAAGAGCAAGCCACGGCGGCCAACCTCGAGCAACTGGTGGCCGACGTCGACAGGGGTGGCCGCGATGTGCGGGGCATTACCGGCGCCGTGCTTTTTCTGGGAGCCATTGCCTGGTCTCTATTCCAGTTGTGGTACGCGTCGCCGCTGCCATTCGCCTTGAATTTCGGCATTCTCAACGATACCGAGGCGCGTGCGCTGCACCTGGGCATCGCCATGTTCCTGGGGTATTTGGCATATCCGGCACGCAAGAGCTCGCCCCGCAACCAGATGCCGTGGTACGACTGGGTGCTGGCCCTTATTGCCGGTTTCTGCGGCTCCTACCTGTTTTTCTTCTATAACGAACTGGCCACCCGGCCTGGCATTCCAACCGGTATGGACGTGGCCGTGGCGGCAATAGGCCTGGCCCTGCTGCTGGAAGTCACCCGGCGTGCGCTGGGCGCGCCCATGGCGGTGTTGGCGGTCATCTTTATTCTGTACGTGTTCCTGGGGCCTTGGTTGCCCGAAGCGCTGTCGCATCGCGGCGCGTCGCTGGAACGCATGGTCTCTCACATGTGGTTGACCACGGAAGGCGTTTACGGCGTCGCGCTGGGCGTATCCGTGTCCTACATCTTCATCTTCGTGCTGCTGGGCTCTTTGCTGGATCGTTGCGGGGCCGGCAACTACATGATGCAAGTCTCGTTTGCCATGCTGGGCCACTTGCGCGGCGGCCCTGCCAAAGTTGCCGTCGTGTCCTCGGCGGTCAATGGCATCGTGTCGGCATCGTCGGTCGCCAACGTGGTCACGGGCGGCATCTTCACGATTCCGCTCATGAAAAAAGCCGGCTATGGCGGCATCCGTGCCGGCGCCATCGAAACCGCCTCGTCCGTGAACGGGCAAATCATGCCGCCGGTCATGGGCGCCGCCGCTTTCCTGATGATCGAGTATGTGGGCATACCGTACACGGACATCATCCGGCATGCGTTGCTGCCGGCCAGCATTTCCTACATTGCCCTGTTTTATATCGTTCACCTGGAAGCGCTAAAACTCGGCATCCAGCCCATGATGTCCGCCGGGAAGCCTCGCACGCTGCTGCAGAGGATGGCCGGCTGGGGCATGGGGATCTCGGGCTCGCTCATTGTCATGGGGCTGGTGTACTGGATAGGTGTCGGCGTGCAGAAAGCGGCGGGTCCCGCCGCCATCTGGATCCTGGTCGGCATGCTGGTCGCGCTTTACCTTTGGTTGTTGCGAATGTCCGCGCAGCACCCCGACCTCCCCACCGAAATCAACATCACCAATCCCACCCGTCCGGAAACGTGGCCCACGGTACGCGCCGGGCTTTATTTCTTGATTCCCATCGGTATTCTGGTCTGGTGCCTGTCGGTGGAACAGTTATCGGCGGGGCTCTCGGCGTTCTGGGCTGTCGTCGGCATGGTGTTGCAAATGCTCACCCAACGGCCTCTTACCGCCTGGTTCCGTAAGCAGAAAATTGCACCGGCCGTCAAGGTGGGGGTGTCTGATACGGTTACCGGCTTGCAGGAAGGCGCCCGCAACATGATAGGTATCGCCATCGCTTGTGGTACCGCCGGTCTTATCGTGGGCGCCATTACGCTTACCGGGCTGGGCCTGCGCATGACGGCTTTCGTGGAACTCGTGTCCATGGGCAATGTGCTCGTCATGCTGTTCTTCACGGCGGCCGTCTGCCTGGTACTTGGACTGGGCATGCCCACCACCGCGAACTACATTCTCATGGCCACGCTCATGGCGCCTGTTGTGGTCGAGCTTGGCGCACAAAGCGGTATTGTGATTCCGCTGATCGCTGTGCACATGTTCGTTTTCTATTACGGGATCATGGCCGACATTACTCCGCCGGTTGGCCTGGCAACCTTCGCGGCGGCCGCCATATCAGGCGAAGATCCGCTCAAGACCGGCATACAGGGCGTCACCTACGCCATGCGAACCGCCGTGCTGCCTTTCATGTTCATTTTCAATCCCTTGTTGCTGCTTATTGACGTGGACGGGTGGTGGGAACTGACACTGGTTGTAGGGGGGGCGACGTTGGCTTCACTTACTTTCGCCGCCGCCACCATGCGCTGGATGCGCATCAAATGTTCCTGGCTGGAAGTGGTCTTGCTGCTGCTGGTTACCTTCATGTTGTTCAGGCCCGACTGGTTCATGAACCATGTCGCGCCCAAGTACGAAAGCCGGCCACCGGGCGAACTCATGGAAATCGCAGCCAAAATGCCGCCCAAGGGTCGACTGGTCGTCGTGCTCGAAGGTATGACGCTAGAGGGTGAGGACTTGCGCAAAACGGTTGCGGTACCGCTGGCCGCTTTGCCCGACGACAGCACAGCAACCGGCGATGCCGCAGCTTTACAAAAGTTAAGGGCGGCCGGGCTTACCATCATGGCCATGGGCGACCAGGCTCAGATCGCCGCCGTCCGCTTCGGTAGCCAGGCCAGGCGCGCCGGCTGGGAACAGGGGTGGGACGTCGCCGAGGTGAAAATTCCGAATCCGTCGCGCCCCTCCGATTTCTGGGTCTACGTCCCAGCCTTCATCATACTGGTCTTGGTATGGGCGGCCCAGGGCAGAAGGATACGCCGCAATACGCCGCCCACGCGCGTGGCTACGCAGGGGTAGGCCATGGCTTCATCCTATCTCGATCATGTGCAGGTGCAAATTCGCCAGTTGCGCGCCGCTGGCTTCTATAAGGGGGAGCGTGTCCTGGCGGGTCCGCAATCGGCACAGCTTGGCTTGGCCGACGGCACACAGGTGTTGAATTTCTGCGCCAACAATTACCTGGGTCTGGCGAACGATGGCCGGCTCATACAGGCGGCAAAGCAGGGGCTGGACCATGCGGGTTTCGGCCTGGCGTCGGTGCGCTTCATTTGCGGCACGCAAATGGGGCATATAGAACTGGAACGCGCACTGGCCGATTTCCTGAAAATGGGTGATGCCATCCTGTATTCCAGCTGCTTCGATGCCAACGGGGGGCTGTTCGAAGTATTGCTCGACGAGAACGACGCCGTAATCAGCGACGCCCTGAACCACGCCAGCATCATCGACGGGGTGCGGCTGTGCAAGGCAAGCCGTTATCGCTATGAAAACAATAACATGGCAGACCTGCGGGTGCAGTTGGAAGCGGCGGATAGCGCGGGCGCGCGCTACAAACTCATTGCCACCGATGGCGTTTTTTCCATGGACGGCATTGTGGCCGACCTGAAGGCCATATGCGATCTGGCCGACGAGTTCAATGCCATGGTCATGGTCGACGATTCGCATGCAGTGGGCTTCATGGGCGAACACGGCCGGGGCACGCCCGAATATTGCGGCGTTGAAGGGCGCGTGGACATAATCACCGGCACACTGGGCAAAGCGCTGGGTGGCGCATCCGGAGGATATGTCGCCGCCCATGAAACCGTTGTCGAATTATTGCGCCAGCGCTCGCGCCCCTACCTGTTTTCCAATACGTTGGCGCCCGCCATTGTGGCCGCTTCACTACGCGTGCTGGAACTGCTGCGCAGTGCCGAGGGCCATGCGTTGCGCCAGCGGGTCCACGCGAACGGGGCGCGATTCAGGACAGCCATGGCGGCATTGGGTTTCGAGCTGGTGCCTGGAAATCATCCCATCGTTCCGGTCATGCTGGGCGACGCGCAAGTCGCCGCCGACATGGCGCAGGCCTTGTTGGACGAAGGCATCTACGTTATCGGTTTCTCCTACCCGGTGGTTCCCAAAGGCAAAGCCCGCATCCGGACTCAAATGAGCGCGGCGCATACCGCAGAACACATTGACGCCGCAGTGGCGGCATTCGAGCGGGCCGGGCGTAAACTACACCTAATCAAGTAGGCGGCCTGCGGGCGGGCCTGCCATCGAATCCTTCCCGGAGCCAATATGCGCGCCCTTGCCAAACTGGAGCCTGCCGCCGGCCTGACGCTGGTCGACATCGAGCGGCCGGTTGCCGGCCATAACGACGTCCTCATCAAGATCAGGAAGACGGCCATTTGCGGTACTGACATACACATCTGGAAATGGGACGAATGGGCCGGCAAGACCATACCCGTGCCTATGCACGTCGGGCACGAATACGTCGGTGAAATCGTCGAGATCGGGCAGGAGGTGCAGGGGTTTTCGGTCGGCGATCGCGTCTCGGGCGAAGGCCATATCACCTGCGGACATTGCCGAAATTGCCGCGCGGGACGACGTCATCTATGCCGCAATACTGTTGGCGTCGGAGTTAACCGGCCGGGAGCGTTCGCCGACTATCTCGTCATCCCCGCCTTCAATGCATTCAAGATCCCCGACGACGTGCCTGACGACCTGGCAGCCATCTTCGATCCCTTCGGCAATGCCGCCCATACGG
>CAZONP010000141.1:0-6788 GCA_964581155.1 uncultured Candidimonas sp.
CGCCACGACCAGCGGAACGCCAGCCGCTTTCGCGTGGTGTATGGCTTCCTTGGTTTGGGGCATGACGCCGTCGTCGGACGCGACAACGAGAATCACGATATCGGTTGCCTTGGCACCACGGGCGCGCATTGCCGTAAAGGCCTCGTGACCCGGGGTATCGAGGAAGGTAACCATGCCCCGATCCGTTTTCACGTTATAGGCACCGATGTGCTGTGTGATACCGCCGGCTTCGCCGGATGCCACTTTGGCACGACGGATATAGTCGAGCAGCGATGTTTTGCCGTGGTCGACGTGACCCATGACGGTTACGACCGGAGCCCGGGGTAGCGCTTCGCCCTCGGCCGTTTCCGGGATTTCCAGGAATGCTTCCGGATCGTCGAGCTTGGCGGCAATGGCGACGTGGCCCAATTCTTCGACCACGATCATGGCCGTTTCCTGATCCAGGACCTGGTTGATCGTGACCATTTGGCCCAGCTTCATCAAATGCTTGATGACCTCGGCAGCCTTGATTGACATTTTGTGCGCAAGATCGGCCACCGAAATCGTTTCAGGCACATGAACTTCCCGTGCGATGAACTCGACGGTTTGCACTTCTTGGCGCTGGGGCTGGGCATGCCGGTTACGTCCGCCACGGGCGTTACCGCCCTTGCCTGCCTTGCCACCGGCACGCCAGCCGTCGCGGCTGGGGCTGGCCGGAGGCGCGTCGGCCTTGGCGGCGGGCTTCTTACGGCCGCTGTCATCCGTCCACGATGTGGAAACTTCAGTCGCCTTGACAACTTTCTTGACGTCGCCCGGGACGGCCTTGCCGTCTTTCTTGGCGGCCTTGGCGCCAGCGGGCTTGTGTAGCGTTCCTTGCACATTGCTTGCCTCGGGCTCTGGTGCCTTCAAGACTTTGCGCGGACGGCTTAGCATTTCCCGCAATGCGGCTGCTTCAGCTTCGGCGGCGTTACGTGCACGCTCACGGGTCTCGTCGACGACGGGGGCCGGAGCCGGCACACGCTTGGCGGCGGTCTTCGTGGTTCGAGGAGCGGCTGGCGCAGCAGAAGGAGACGCCGGCTTGTCGGCGGCAGGCGCGGCGGGCGCGCCAGACTCCGCAGGCTTGGCCACCGTTTCAGCCGATTCGTTGGCAGCAACAGGCTTCTGCGCGGGAGTCACGGCGGGTTGCGCAGCGGCCGTTACTGGTACGTCGTTTTCCACCTTCGCAGCTTGGTCCGCCTTTGCAGGTGCCGCAGGTTCAGACTTTTCCACAGCTTCGGCAGCCGGCCCGGGTTCAACTTCCGCGACCGGGGCGGGTTGTTCGGCAGCAACTTCGGGCGCGGCAGTAGGGGCAGGAGTCGAATCCACTTCCTGCGCGGTTACTGCAGCAACTGGCGAAGGAGCGTCGTCAGACGAACCGGCGACTGCCGCCGGTGCCGTAACGGCAACGGGCGCCTCGGGCACTGCAGGTGTTGACTGGCTGGAAGCAACGGTATCGGGTGCCGCGAGGGTTGCAGGCAAGTGATCCCCGGCCTCCTCGCCTAGCCCGGCAAGGTCGGCCTTGGGCGCTTCGGCAGCCAGTTCAGAAGGATCGCGCTTTACAAACACCCGCTTCTTGCGGACTTCGACCTGGATTGTGCGCGAACGGCCGGAACCATCAGCCTGCCGGATTTCGGAGGTCTGGCGACGAGTCAGCGTAATCTTCTGACCCTCGGTCCCGCCGTGGGCGCGGCGCAACGATTCAAGAAGCTTCGCCTTATCCGCGTCAGTGACGGCGTCGTCAACCGACTTGAGTTCAACACCTGCCGAACGCAACTGTTCCAACAGCAGATTCGCAGGCATTTTCAGTTCAACAGCGAACTGGGCGACGGTGTTACTCGGCATTCGACTCTCTCTTGCTTACTACAACAATTTTTCAATAAATACACCCTGGCTTATTCGGCCTGAATGTCAGGCCTCGTCGTCAAACCAGTGAGCCCGGGCGCGCATAATCATTTGACTTGCGTCATCTTCGTTCAGACCGGTGATTTCCGACAGCTCGTCGGTAGCCAATTCCGCCAGATCGTCAAGGGTGATGACACCCTTTTCCGTCAGCTTGGCGACCAGTTCTGGGGTCATGCCTTCCACTTCCAACAAGTCGGGCGCGGTTTGCACACGTTCTTCCTGAGCGATAGCCGCCGTCAGAAGCGCGTTGCGCGCACGGGTACGTAGCTCGTTGATCGTTACTTCATCGAACGCTTCGATTTCCAGCAGTTCCTGCATGGGCACGTAAGCGATCTCTTCAAGACCGGTGAAGCCTTCATCGATCAGGATGTCGGCGACTTCTTCGTCGACATCCAGGCGGCTGATGAAAGTCTGGCGAAGTTCGGAGCGCTCTTCTTCCTGGCGATTCTGATTTTCTTCCGGCGTCATGATATTGATCTGCCAGCCAGTCAGCTCCGAGGCAAGGCGTACATTCTGCCCGCGTGCGCCAATTGCCTTGGGAAGGTTCTCGGCGTCGACCACGACGTCCATTGCATGCTTGTCTTCGTCGACAACAATGGATTCGACATGAGCGGGCGCAAGGGCGCCAATGACGAATTCAGCGGGATCTTCCGCCCACAAGACGATGTCGACTTGCTCGCCGCCAAGTTCATTTCGTACAGCGGTGACGCGGGATCCGCGCATACCTACGCATGTACCAATGGGATCGATGCGTTTATCGTAGGCCACGACAGCAATCTTTGCGCGCACACCGGCGTCTCGGGCGGCGCCCTTGATTTCGAGCAAGCCTTGCTCGATTTCGGGAACTTCATTTTCGAATAACTGACGAATGAACTCGGGAGCGGTACGCGACAGAATTACCTGCTGACCGCGCGCAGAGTGATCGACCCGCAACACAAAGGCGCGAATTCGATCCCCAACCCGGATATTCTCTTTGGGTATGGTTTCGCTGCGCGGCAGACGTGCTTCGATCTTTCCTGTTTCGATGATGGCATCGCCCTTGTCCATCCGTTTGACCGTGCCGGAGACAATGTTCTCGCCACGCTCCAGGAAGTCGTTCAGAACTTGTTCACGTTCGGCGTCGCGAATCTTTTGCAGGATGGCCTGCTTGGCAGCCTGTGCGCCGATACGGCCGAACTCCACAGGTTCCAAAGCTTCTTCGATGTAGTCACCCACTTCGATGCCAGGCACGATTTCCTGCGCCTCGGAATAGATTTCCTGCTGATCCGGCTCTTGCAGTCCGGCCTCGTCGGGCACAACCAGCCAGCGTCGAAAACCTTCGTGCTCGCCAGTTACCCGATCAAGCGAAACCCGGATATCGGCGTCTTCCTTGAAGCGTTTTTTCATGGCAGAGGCCAACGCGTTTTCGAGCGCGCCGAATACAACTTCGCGCTCTACATTTTTTTCACGCGCTAAGGCGTCAACCAGTAAAAGAATTTCGCGACTCATCGCTTCTTACCCTTGAAATCTATAATTGGATCAAGCTTGGCGCGTTCGATATCATCGAGGCCGAAATGCAAGACTTGGACGTCTCCCGCCTGGGTTTCGAACTCGAGCCCGAATACTGGCGTCGCAGACGCATCGGCGGCCGCGTCGTCAGCAACCCGAAGCAGTCCGTTGAAAACCTTGCGGTTGTCGATGGCGGCACGCAGCTTGATTTCGATGCGTTCGTTAGCGAACCGGACGAAGTCGGCAGGCCGCTTCAACGGACGATCGATGCCGGGCGAGCCGACCTCGAGACGCTTGTAATCGATATTCTCGACTTCATAAACGCGCGATAGCTGTTTGGAAACCTGTTCGCAGTCTTCGATTCGCACACCCTCCGGGCGATCGACGGTAACGCGCAGCAACCCTAAGGGCGCGCGTTCTACATCGACCAGCTCGACTTCCATACCGGCCAGGGCCTGTTGTGTCAAAGCGAAAATATCTGCCATAAAATCCAAAAAAAAATGGGCTGTACACCAGCCCACCATATTTGCCCTGCCGGACCATACATGCGTTTCATGCCATGAAGACCCCGCAGGTGCATACGAAATGCGCCACCATACAGTGTGCCTGCAGCCTTGCGCAAAAAGCGCCATGCGCCCATGCCATATAGCTGTGAAGCCCTATATTCTAGCAGAAAATCAGAAAAATACCTGATATGACGCGAGCTTACCTATAAAAAGCCACACTTCAAACGTGCGACTGACTTAGCGCCCGCGTCCGCCACCCACTTTTCCCAGGTGAGATTCATGCGCGGAGGCGCCCCGTGGCTGCCAATCGTCGCCACGGGGCGCCGCTGCACGCGGCGCCCGAGGCTGACGGGGGCCGGCTGGGCCGCGTGCCGGCCCGGGCGTCTTGGGCGCCCCATCGGTACGAGGCGTCCGGGGGGCGGATTTTGATCCGGCGCGAGCACCAGGGCCACGACGGCGGGTATCGCCCGCCGGTGCGTTGTCGCCCGCAGGTCCGCGGCGGCGCGCTTCGCCAGGCGCGCCTTCTTCCGCACGGGAAGATCGGCGGCGATTTTCCGTGGGAGCGCCGGCATCGGCACGCGGGCCGCGCGGTTTCCCGGCAGGCTTCTTGCCACGACCTGCTGGTTTGGCGCGATTGCCGTTCGCAGCGGCGCCACCGGGATGCCCGCTTGCCTGGCCACCGCCGAAAGACTGCCCCGTTCCGTAGGGATCAGACGGGAAGGATTGGCCCATGGCCGCACGCACTGGCCGGCCGGCCGAGACCTTACCGCCACGACCGACGCGCGCGCCATTCAAGCCATTACGCTCCATCGTGCCGTATCCGGGAGGCAATGCACTGTCGTGCGAGGCAGGCTGGCGTTCGCCACGTCCGCCCGCATGCCCGTCGGCGTCATCGTCGCGCAACAACCCCAACTGCAGCATCAATGCCATAACCAAAGAACCGTCGAGCTCTTCCCAGCGACCTCTGCGCAAGTTACGTGGCAACACCACTTCGCCGAAGCGCGTGCGTATCAAACGGCTGACGGTAACGCCCGCCGCCTCGAACATCCGGCGGACTTCACGATTCCTGCCTTCGTTCAAGGTAGCCCGGTACCAACGATTACTGCCTTCGCCGCCCAAGTAGTCCAAGGAACCGAATTGTGCGACACCATCTTCGAGTTCAATGCCTTTAACCAGGCTTGCCTGCTGTTCGTCCCCCAATTCGCCAAGGACACGAACGGCGTACTCGCGTTCCGCGCCGTAGCGTGGATGCATAAGCCGGTTGGCCAAGTCGCCCGATGTGGTCAGGATAAGCAGGCCTTCGGTGTTCAAGTCCAGCCGCCCTACCGACAGCCATTTGCCGACACGCATCTTGGGCAGGCGCGCAAAAACCGTGGCGCGGCCTTCCGGATCGTCGTGGCTGACAATTTCCCCGGCGGGCTTGTGGTACAGAATTACCCGTGGCGGCTTTGATGCGCTGGGCCGCGTAATAAGTCGGCCGTTGACACGGACCTGGTCGTTTTCGGCAACCCGTTGCCCAATATGTGCCGGCTCGCCGTTCACGGATACCCGGCCTGCGATTATCAGCTCCTCCATTTCGCGGCGCGAACCGACCCCCGCCTCTGCCAGCACCTTATGCAACTTGGGCATGATGGCTTCGCTGGTCAAGTACTTGCCAAGGCGCTGCGACATCTTGGCGGTTTTGTCCAGATAAGCAAGCGCCAGGTCAGCTTCCTTTTCACTTTCGGCTGAAACTGGAGCGCGTCGGGCATTTCGGGGCGCATTCTTACCGGCAGGTGCTGGGGCAAGCTCTTCAGCCGCCTGAACTTGCGCCGGCGCGACATCCGCAGCGGGCGTCTTGCGGCGACGTGGCGCGCGAGACGGCTTGACGGACGCCGCAGGCGCCGGCGATTCGCCGGAAGTGCCGGCGGCCACACCAGACGGCGCGTCAGCGGACGCTTCCGGGGCCGTATCGGTCGCGGCATCGCCGCGCCGGCGGCGGAATGGGGTTCTGAGCTTGCGCCCACGGCCGCGGGCGGCTCCGGATTTTTCGTCGGTGCTTGCGGCGTCAGCGGTGGCGGACACTACCGCTACGCCTGACGGCGCGCCAAGTTCGTTGTTATCAGTCATATTATTTCTGGGACTCCGTGTGTATTTGTTCTTCTGGCGACGCATCGGCATCGACAGGGGTATGAATGGGCGCAACCGGCGTACCGGCCTCCGGGACAACGTGCAGCTCGAGTCCCGTCAGGGCTATAACAGCATCCTGGGATTCGAGTTCTGGAAGCTCGTCGAGCGCCCGTATGCCGAGGTCATCCAGAAATTTTCGCGTAGTGCCCAATAGTGCGGGCCGACCCGGAGCATCGCGATGCCCCAGGACTTCTATCCAGCCGCGATCCTCGAGGGACCGTACGATCTGAGTGGAAACAGTCACGCCGCGTATGTCTTCGATATCGCCGCGGGTAACCGGTTGACGCCACGCAATGATTGCCAGGGTCTCGAGAACGGCGCGGGAATACTTGGGCGGCTTCTCTGGATTCAGGCGGGCGAGATAACGCTGCATCTCCGGACGACTCTGGAAGCGCCATCCAGTGGACAGACCGACCAGCTCCAGGCCCCTATCTTGCCAATCCAACTGCAAGATTGCCAAGTAACGGCGCAAATCATCGCTTGAAAAGTCTTCGAGCGCAAACAATTTGCGCAATTCCGCGATTGATAGTGGTTGATCCGCACATAAAAGAGCGGTTTCAAGCACACGCAGGGTTTCGCTTTCTGTCATCAGGGGCTTTCTTTGTAGGCAGTCATTTGCATTAATTTAAAGGATGCGGTACTATTCTTTTCTCAGACGCGGGGTGGAGCAGTCTGGCAGCTCGTCGGGCTCATAACCCGAAGGTC
>CAZONP010000142.1:0-6758 GCA_964581155.1 uncultured Candidimonas sp.
ACATCCATGCATCACTCCTTGGGAGACCGATACGTGACTTTAACCGTGAAATGCCGTCACGCGGACTATATCGGATAAGGTGGTGCGATGGATGCGGCAAGTATCGTTCCGGATCGACTTCGTCCTTGGAACACGGTGGCGACAACTGCACATCAAACGTCGAGTTGGCAAAGTCCCGAACCACCTTCGTTATCGTCCTTGGCCGCGTTGGTGAGCCTATTCCGGCCTTCACAGCTGGGACATACAAAATAGTAGCCCGCGCTGTCTTCCTCGGGCTCGACATCCTGTTCCGGAACGACCATTCCACAGTGCCTGCAAGTCCACATGACAATCTCCTATCCAGGTAATTCGATCATAGCGTGCACGCCCAGGCACAACGATTGCTTTCCCCTTGCGCAATTCCAGCTCCCAGGCGGCTGCCCCGAACGGCACAATCCTAAACCCCTAGCCGAATAAAATTCCATGCACACAAGCGCAATGAAGAACGGCCGGCTGTTCTTCGAAACGTACGTGAGCCGACCAGAACAAATCACAATTGTCGAAATCGGCTCTCAGGATGTCAATGGCTCGCTTCGCGACGTCTGCCCAAGCCACGCGAAATACATCGGCCTCGACTTCCAGGAAGCCAAAGGTGTGGATATGTTGCTCACTGACCCATATTCCTTACCGTTCGATGATGAATCCATCGAAGTCGTGGTCAGCTCTTCTTGTCTTGAACACTCGGAAATGTTCTGGCTAGTATTTACGGATGTGCTTCGAGTACTGAAACCGGCTGGTCTGCTCTATTTGAATGTGCCATCAAACGGGTTTTTTCACCGATACCCCGTGGACTGCTGGCGGTTTTATCCGGACGCAGGCGACGCGCTCGTGACCTGGGGAAAGCATTGCGGTTTCCGGCCGGCCCTTTTGGAGTCCTATACCGCCCCGCAGGATCGCGATGTATGGAGTGACTATGTTGCGGTGTTCGTAAAGGATGACCGCCAAGCCGCCCTTCATCCGCACCGAATATCCTCACAGGAACCAAGCCTTGAAAATATAAAGAAATTTGGGGAGACGGGGATTATCAATGCAACTGTCGAACCCGAGGACTTGAGGCGTGCCATCAAGCTAGAGGCGCTGCGGGATCAAACCGCGAAAGAGGCAAAGACGGCTCTGGATCAAGTGCAGAATCAGTTAAATCAGGCACGGACTCAAAATGCATTACTCACTGAGCAGATCGAAAAACTCCGAAGCTCTAAGAGCTGGAGAGTTACCGCTCCACTACGATCAATCAAGAGATTTATCAGCCGGAGTTAAAACCCCAGACAATCGGCATAGGGGGCAGTCTTTGTAGACTGCGCCCCTGCCACACCACCCGGCATGCGGGTCCGCACCGGGCGGTTCGAGAAGTTGAGGTTATGAGAGTCGAGGCATCCCCAGGCTGTCGAAGTACGCGATAGTAAGCACGCTATTAAGTGATTTCGCACTATTGCGCCACCAGCGCCGAGAGTTACCCACGATGCTCTGAGCAACCCACGTTGGGGCGCCCAGTGCGCGTAACTCGCGGAACATTGTCGTGCCGCGTTTCCATTGTTTAAGCTGGATGGCCCGCAGCCGATGGCGCAACCATTCGTCTAACTCGCGCCAGACTCTAGGAGTTTGCGCCAACCGGAAGTAGCCTTTCCAACCCAACAGATAGGAACGCAGACGATCAACGACCTGCCGCATGCTGCGCCCGCCCGAGCGGCCAGTCAGTTGACGGACACGCTGCTTGAACGTAGCCAGCGCCTTGGCCGCCACCCTGCGCTTGACCACCCCTTTCGGGGCAACCCAGAAGCTGAAGCCCAGGAACTTGCGTCCGGCGAATACGCTCGTCACGGCGCTCTTGGATTCATTGACCCTCAAACGCAATTTGGCGTAAAGCCGTCGCAGTAGCACCATTATTCGCTCACCCGCCTTGTGGCTGCGTACGTATACATTGCAGTCGTCAGCGTAGCGTGCGAAGCAGTGGCCGCGGCGCTCCAGCTCCTTGTCCACCTCATCGAGCAGGACGTTGGCCAGAAGCGGTGATAACGGCCCGCCTTGCGGCGTGCCCTCATGCCGCTCGATGACCACTCCGCCATCCATAATGCCACTGTTCAGATACGCCCGAATCAGCCGGATGACTCCAGCATCAGGGACGCGCTTTTGTAGGCGGTTGATCAGGATGTCGTGATTGACCCGGTCGAAGAACTTCTCCAAGTCCACGTCCACCACGATACGGCGTCCGGACTGCACGTACGATTGTGCGGCAAGTACCGCGTCGTGCGCACGGCGCCCGGGTCTAAAGCCGTAGCTGTGCTCGCTAAAGGTAGGATCAAGCAGCGGTTGCAGCACTTGCAGCAGTGCCTGCTGGATCAGTCGATCCGTAACCGTCGGGATACCCAGCTCGCGCTGGCTACCGTCAGGCTTCGGAATCATCACCCGTCGTACTGGTCTTGGCCGGTACATCCCTGAGAGCAGTTGTTCGCGGATGGCAGGCCACGCCGTGGCAAGGTATCGGGATGTCTGGTCAATATCCAGACCATCCACCCCAGCCGCGCCCTTATTGGCCCGCACCCGCTTGAATGCCTGTTTCAGGTT
Organism: uncultured Candidimonas sp.; assembly: GCA_964581155.1. Taxonomy (GTDB): domain Bacteria; phylum Pseudomonadota; class Gammaproteobacteria; order Burkholderiales; family Burkholderiaceae_B; genus Pollutimonas. The sequence goes on from CAZONP010000142.1 coordinate 2,602, forward strand.
CTCTCGTGTCAGCGCCGCTTGCAGCAGCGATGACCCTGTATCCTCATTTTCATGTCGCGGGCCGCTCGTTTCCTCACTGGCAGGGTCGCCGCCGGCTTCACCATTGGCTTCGCCCGCCCGCTCCGCTGGCGCGGCCATCTGAGGCAGTACGAGTTGCATCGACATGTCGAGTAATACTCCTTCTCGTTCGGTCCTTCGCCGTTTCGTTCCCAGCCTCACCGGCCCCGCTACTACGACTACTATGACCTCTGCTGAATCCTTGCTCCGGTTCGACACCGTCGCCCTTTCAGGCACTAGGCAAGGGATCCCCAGGTAAGAACGCACTCCTTCCCTGCACAACCGCCGGATCTACGCCGCCTTGCCTTGATCACAAGGGCTTCGCGGTTTCGTGCCCGCTCGCCCTGCTCGGCAGCGCCTTCTATCCGGTTCTTGTTCATCGGCTCGCAGTTTCGCTTCACGCTTCCTTCCCACACTCGGTCGCCCTCATGCAGTTGCGCTTCGCTTCGTTCGCTGTGATCAACTTACGGGAGGACTTGCACCTCCAAGAGTGCGCCCATGCTGGGCGCACACAAAAAGGCCAACCCCGAAGAATTGGCCTAAGTGCTTGATATTACTGGTGGGCTGTGGGCGGCTCGAACGCCCGACCTACGGATTAAGAGTCCGCTGCTCTACCAACTGAGCTAACAGCCCGTGTCCTGCAAAGAAAAAGATTCTACCGTGAAAACGAAGGCTGCGCCACGCGAAACGGATTAAACCTGCAAAAAACTATAAAAATATACCGGCAAAATGCCACATTGATGCTTAAACGCGCTTGGCCAGGTCTGCCGCCAGCCCGATATACGTGCGCGGGGTCAGCGCCAGCAAACGCACCTTGGGCTGCGCAGGCAGGTCAAGTCCATTGATGAACTCGGCCAAAGCCTCTTGCGTAATGCCTTTGCCGCGCGTCAATGCCTTGAGCTGTTCATAAGGATGCGGCAAGCCGTAGCGGCGCATTACCGTCTGGACCGGCTCGGCCAACACTTCCCAGCAGGCGTCGATATCGGCATCGATTACTGCGGCGTTGAGTTCCAACTTATGCAGACCGCGCAAGCACGAATCGTAAGCCACCGCGCAATAGCCGAGCGCCACGCCAAGATTGCGCAGCACGGTTGAATCGGTCAGGTCTCGCTGCCAGCGAGAAACCGGCAACTTCTCGGACAAATGGCGCAACAAGGCATTGGCCAGCCCAATATTGCCTTCGGAGTTCTCGAAATCGATGGGGTTGACCTTGTGCGGCATGGTCGACGAACCGACTTCGCCCTCTTTCAGGCTTTGCTTGAAATAGCCCAGCGATATGTAGCCCCAGATGTCGCGATTCAAGTCCAGAATAATGGTGTTGGCCCTTGCGACCGCGTCGAACAAAGCCGCCATCCAGTCGTGCGGTTCAATCTGGATGGAATATGGGTTTTGCACAAGTCCCAGCGACGCCAGCACACCTTGACTGAACGTGGGCCAGTCGATTTCGGGATAGGCCGATACATGGGCGTTGTAGTTGCCCGTGGCACCGTTCAGTTTGGCCAGGGGTTCGACGGCCGCTATGTTGGCAATGGCGCGCTCCAGGCGCGCGGCCACATTGGCGAATTCCTTGCCCAGCGTCGTTGGGCTGGCGGGCTGGCCATGCGTGCGTGACAACATGGGCTGGTCGGCGAACTGACGCGCCATGGACTTCAGGTGCTGACACATTTCCGTGAGCCGAGGAATAATGAACTGGGCTCGCGCACGCGTCAGCATCAGGGCATGCGACGTGTTATTGATGTCTTCGGATGTGCAGGCAAAGTGTATGAATTCCGCTGCAGCAGCTAGCTCGGCGCTACTTTCCACACGCTCTTTAAGCCAGTATTCCACGGCCTTTACATCATGATTCGTGGTTTTCTCGATTTCCTTGATGCGTGCGGCATCGTCTTCCGAAAAGTCCTCCACCAGGCGCTTGAGCAACGCTAGTGCTTCCGAGGAAAACGCCGGCAGTTCCGGCAGGCCGGCGTTGGACAAGCCAACCAGCCAGGCAATCTCCACCTCGACACGGTGCGCCATGAAAGCCGCTTCCGACAAGGTGGCGCGCAGGATGTCGCCTTTGGCCGCATAGCGGCCATCAAGCGGAGACAAGGCATTCAGTTTACTTAAGTGCGGAGCGATAAGCATAAAAAGTCACGTAATGAAAAAGTCTTTGGATTCTAACATTTGCCATTTGGCCATTCTCTGAAATGCGCATTTAAACGACACATTCCAGGCGCTATGATGACCGTATCCGGTTTGTCCGTCGTACTGGGGTTTCAAGACCCGGTATCCTGCTATACTTTTTTTGATTGCAACTTACACACTCCGCTATGAAACTTATTGGTTCGCTGACTAGCCCATTTGTACGCAAAGTTCGCGTCGTCATGGCCGAGAAAAAGCTCGATTACGAGCTGGTTTTGGAAGATGTGTGGGCAGAAGACACACAAATACAAACACATAACCCGCTAGGCAAAGTGCCGTGTCTCATCATGGACGACAACGGCAGCCTGTTCGATTCCCGGGTTATTGTCGAATACCTGGATACGCTTTCGCCGGTGGGCCGCCTGCTGCCGTCGCAAGGCCGCGACCGCGCCGCGACCAAATGCTGGGAAGCCATTGCCGATGGCGTGCTCGACGCCGCCGTTGCCATCATTATTGAAAACCGGCGCCCGCCCGAACTGCGTAGCCCGGCCTGGATCGAACGCCAGCACAAGAAGATAGCGGCTGCCCTGCAGTCCATGGACAAGAGCCTGGACGACCAGCCGTTCTGCATGGGCGTCAACCTTAGCCTGGCTGATGTAGCCGTTGGGTGCGCGCTGGGTTATCTGGATTTTCGCTTTCCCGATGTGACATGGCGCGACAGCTGCCAGAACCTGCAGCGGCTCAACGAAAAGCTGCAGGCCCGCCCATCGTTTACGGTTACCTTGCCCCCGCAAGGCTAAACCTGGCCCGTAAAGCCCTTCCACGCCTCATAAAGCATATAGGCGGCCAGCGTGAACAACAGGCAGCCGAACACCCTTTTCAGTGTCTTCACCGGCATACGGTGTGCGCAACGCGCACCGTATGGTGCGGTAAGCATGCTCATGCCCGACAAGACAATAAGCGCCGGCCAATATATATAGCCCAGCATGCCTTCCTGCCCGACCACTTTCTCAAAGCCCGAATAAATATAGCCGGCGCTGTTGGCAATGGCAATGAAGAAGCCCAAGGCGGCCGAAGTGGCCACCGCATTATGAACGGCAATGTTGCTTCGCGTCATGAAGGGAACCGACAGGAAGCCGCCCCCGGCGCCCAACAGCCCCGAGGCGAAACCGATGCCCACGCCGGCACCCGCAATGACTGGCTTGCCCGGCATCGTCCTGCCCACCGGCGGTGGTTTTCCAGTCAGCATTTTCATGCCAGACCATGCGACGAACACAGCGAAGACCAAAGACAACCAAGCGCCGCTCAAGTACGAAAAGACCGCGCCACCAGAAAGCAGTCCACCCACAATCATGCCCGGTGCCATGATGGCCACGATGTCCCAGCGTATGGCGCGCTTGGCGTGATGCGCCCGCATGCTGGACACTGACGTAAAGACGATGGTGGCCATGGACGTTGCAATGGCCGCATGGATGACGAATTGATCCGGAACCGCGAAGATCGGGAACAGCATGGTAAGGAATGGCACGAGTATCATTCCGCCCCCAATCCCGAGCAAGCCAGCCGCAAATCCCACCGTTGCGCCAAGGGCGGCGAGGCTGGTAATAAAAACCGGATCCATATATACCTTCGAAAATTCAAGCCTGAAACGCCGCTGTGCGCGGGTAAGTCAGGCACTTTAACATCGCAGCACCACGCTCGACCACGCCAGTACTTCACTAAACGATTATTCCGCCACCCAGGCACACGTCGCCGTTATAAAGAACCGCAGACTGCCCCGGCGTGACCGCCCATTGCGGCTGCTCGAACGATAGTGAAAATTGACCGGATGCGCTCGCCAAGCCGGTCAGCGTACATGGCGCGTCCACCTGCCGATATCGCGTCTTGGCGGCGTAGGCTCCCGGTTCCGGCGCCCTTCCCGCTACCCAACTGGCATCCTGGGCATGCAGTTCGCTGGACAATAGCCATGGGTGGTCGTGGCC
>CAZONP010000143.1:0-6724 GCA_964581155.1 uncultured Candidimonas sp.
GGGCAACCGCTGCCAAGGGCTCGGCCAGGGCAGTGAGGTCGTATTGCAATTTCGATATGGGACTGTCGGGCCCTTCCAAAGTGGGACGCATTGCGTCACGAATTAAGTTAATAAAAAATACTAAAAATCTATAGAAATTAAGATTTTCTTGGTGGGCTGAAGTAAAATTTCTTGGCAAACACAAGTAATTAAGGATTTTCGGCATGAACCCAGCTGGATACGCGTGGCTGCAAGAGTCTCTGAGGCTATCAGCATTTCCTTTGCGCCGGGCGGCAATCGTTCAGCCGGTAACTCGGATCGAACAGATCGGAGAAAGCTTGGCAGTACCGCGAAATATTGCGCCCGCGCCAGATGATCAATTGGGTCATCTACTATTCGCGCTAAAGCATGAAGGTGTCAATCTCGCCATTTTGGCCCAAGCTCTTCCGCAAATCCCTGCGAGCATTCTGGAAGCTGAGCTGGAGAGAACCCCCAACGGTATCTACATCCGAAAAGCCTGTTTTCTATACGAAGCCTTCACCAAAGAGAAACTGAACCAGCACTCTCCCGTGCGAGGTGCTTTCGTCCCGCTGTTCGACCCGGATTTGTACGTGACAATGCCCGGAGAACGTAATTCTCGCTGGCGGGTGGAGTTCAACGGCATTGGAACGTTTGCGTATTGTGCCACCGTTGAACGCACTCCCGAGATTGCAGCACTCTTGGAGCACGATATCCTTGCCCGCACGCAGGACTTCATGCAAGGGCTGCCCTCGGAAATGATGGATCGTGCCATTAACTGGGCATACCTTCACGAAACCCAGGATTCGTTTGCAATAGAGAAAGAGTCCCCAAGCGAGGACAAGGCGCGCAAATTTATCCAGTTGCTGCGGCAGGCTCACGAGCGGATTCCGCTCAGTGAGGACTATTTGGTTCACCTGCAGAATGCGACGATTTCTAACCCTTTTGACGTGGCCACAGCATTCCGCCATGAACAGAACTATTTGGCGAGTGGTCTGCAAGGCGCTGCGGGGGTGACATACGTCCCGCCTGAGCCCGATCTTTGTCGTGAACTGATGGAGCAATTGATAGCGCTTGGGAACGGCGCGCCAGCGCGCATCGATCCTTTGGTCGCTGCGGGAATTATCTCGTTCGGCTTTGTCTTTCTTCATCCCTTCATGGACGGAAACGGCCGCCTTTCCCGTTTTCTGATCCATCAAACCTTGTGTCGCGCCGGCGCACTGGAGAACGGGCTGCTTCTCCCGGTCTCCGTTGCAATGAAGCACCAGGAGCGGCTGTACTTGGAGACGCTGCAGCAATTTTCCCGTCCTGCACGTGAGTTTTGGGATGTCCGCTGGATAGATCAGGGTCAGTACTCGTTTGACTTTACCGGTGCTGCCGAGATCTATCGTTTCTGGGATGCTACGCCCTGTGTGCGGTTCACCCTGGAAATGGCGAAGCGGGCACTCGAAGTCGAGCTTCATGAAGAGATGATCTTTCTTGAAAGGTATGACCAAGTCATGCGTACGGTCAATGAGACCTATGACGTGCGCGGTAGCGACCTGGCCAGCCTCGTGATGATGTGCCTGACGAATAATGGAACGGTCTCGAAGAACCGTCGTAAGCAATACCAATATTCGGTTCAACCAGAGGTATTTGATTACATTGAGCAGGTTACACAGGCTCTGATTAGTCGCGCCTAAACAATCCGAAGCGTCAATATTCATGCGTGTTTCAGGGTAAAGATAGTTCATTAACTAGAAAGATGCTTTTCCAGATGTGCATCCTCGGTTAGCCCCGACTCTACGCGCCACGCCGCTGGAGCCTTATGCTGATTTTAAGTAGCAGGGGTAGGTGTCTGAATCGGTTATGTCTGAATCGGTTATTGCAATATTTATTTGATTTTGCGATAATCAAAGTATGCACATCATTTCCAAGCGACGGTTGCGCGACTTCTGGACAATCCATCCAGGATCCACGAATGCCCTACTTCATTGGCACACCACGTTGGCACGCGCTCAAGCACCCGATTTTTCGGCGCTAAAGGCAGTGTTTAACACCGTAGATTGGGTCAGTGGCTATGTTGTCTTCGATGTGGGTGGCGACAAGTACCGCGTCATTGCCGATGTGGTGTTCCGGTCGCAGACGGTCTTTATCAAGCACATCTTTACGCATAAGGAGTACGACTCATGGAAGCCCTGATCCCCGACTTGGCCAAGGTGGCTCACAGCTATGATCAATTTCGCGCCATAGCAGGCGTGGGCGCCATCCGTACCGAAGCAGACTACGATCGCGCCCTGATGCTGATTGAAGCTATTCTGGACGAAACCCGCGACACGCCTGCACGAGAAGACACCCTGCATCCGCTAGCTGATCTGCTGGACTTGTTGACGGCGGCAGTGCACGAGTACGAGGCTGAACACCATGCCATCCCGGCCTCATCTCCCCGAGATGTATTGCGTTTTCTTATGGACCAGCATGCGCTGACCCAATCCGATCTGCCAGAAGTGGGTAGCCAAAGCGTTATTTCCGAGATTTTGGCGGGCCGCAGGAAACCCAACACACGTCAGATTACCGCCTTGGTAGCACGCTTTCATGTTAGCGCTGACGCTTTCATAGAGCGTCGCGACGCGCATTGACTCATTGCTCGTCTCAGTCTTCACCCGAAGGTGAAGCGGGGTTTGATCGTGGGGCGATTTTGCATGGCTGTCAATTTCTAGCCGACCAGAGCATCGGCTTCTTCAGAAAATTCAACCGGTCGGCGCGAATCCCGAGACCTGCACTGCTGGCGACAGGGCAAAAGAAACACGCACATCGCGCACTTCCTCAACCGGGCTTCGTCCGAAGAAACGTTTGAACTCACGACTAAACTGCGAGGGGCTTTCATAGCCGACACGAGCTGAAGCAGCCGCTGCGGTCAGGCCATCGCGAATCATCATGAGCCGGGCTTGATGCAGCCGCGTCGACTTGATGTACTGGATCGGTGAGGTCTGGGTAACGGTCTTGAAATGAGCGTGAAAGGTCGGCACGCTCATGCCGACGTCACACGCCATGTGGGTAACGTCGAGGGTCTGCGCATAGTCGGTGTGGATACGCCGCAGTGCCTTGGCGATCTTGCCGAACTGCCCCTCGTGCGCCAGAGCCGCCCGCATGGCGCCGCCCTGTTCCCCGACGAGCACACGGAAACAGATTTCCCGCACGATGGCCGGCCCGAGGATACTTGCTTCGAGCGGGGAGGCCAGAGCTTCAAGCAGACGCAACGTTGCATCGGCCAGGAGTCCCCCAAGGGGAGTCGAAATCATGCCGCGTGGTGCGACGTTCGTGTGGTCCTGCGACTGATCAATGGCCAACATCAAATCTGCCACGGCAGTCAGATCCAGGCGCAGAGAGATGGCCAGCATCGGCTCGGCTTCGCTGGCTTCAGTTTCTGTAGAGAAAGGTAGCGGCACCGACAGCACCAAGTAATGCTGGGCATCGTAGAGATAAATCTCATCTCCCAGGAAACCGCGTTTGCGACCCTGACAAACGATCACGATGCTCGGCTCGTAGAGCACAGGCGTACGTCCCAAGGGACGATCGGAGCGCATAAAGCGGACGCCGTCCAGGGTAGACAGGGTGTAACCCTCGTTGGGGGCCAGTTTTTTCAGCAAGGTGGTCATGCGCTGGGAGACAGTGATGTCGGCAACAGGCATGCTTGCGTGCTCGGGTTCACAAGGTTTCATGATAGGAATTGTCAATCAATACGCCGAAACTGTCGATGAATATCATTTTAATTATAGGAATAGGCAATAATCAGATAGGTATGGGTATTCGCATAGTAGGGCGTCGCTCCTAAGATGACTTATCTGCTTAGACAAAGGAAAACCAACATGCCTGGAACCATACAACCCAAAGTCATCCTTGTCACCGGAGCCAGCAGCGGCATCGGCGAAGCCACTACGCGTCTTCTTGCCAGCCAGGGGCATCACCTCGTCGTCGGCGCGCGCCGCAGCGAACGGCTGGCTGCCTTGACCGACGAGATTCAAGGCAGTGGCGGCTCGGTGCGCTACCGCGCACTGGACGTCACTTCCCTGGAGGATGTCAACGCTTTCGCCCAGTCCGCCATAGACGCTTTCGGCCGGATTGATGTCATCGTCAACAACGCAGGTGTCATGCCGCTGTCGCCGCTGGACGCGCTCAAGGTCGATGAATGGAATCGCATGATAGACGTGAATATTCGCGGCGTGCTGCATGGCATCGCGGCGGTGTTGCCAAGCATGCAGGCACAGGGCTATGGCCAAGTGATCAATATTTCTTCCATTGGCGGATTAGCGGTATCGCCAACGGCGGCGGTGTACTGCGCGACGAAATTCGCAGTGCGCGCCATCTCAGATGGCTTGCGTCAGGAGAGCGACAAGATCCGTGTGACCGTGATCTGCCCCGGTGTCGCCGAGTCGGAACTGGCCGACACGATCTCCGACGAGACAGCCCGTAATGCCATGCGCGAATTCCGCCGTATAGCGCTATCCCCCGACGCCGTTGCACGTGCAATTTCTTATGCGATCGAGCAGCCGGCCGACGTGGACGTGAGCGAAATCGTTGTGCGACCAACGGCCAGCCCCTATTGATCATCCTTCTGAACAACGCGCGCAGCCCTCAGATAACAGCACGCACCACTATCCAACGTTTTTGCGAAACACAGACATCTCTTAGCTCTTTAGCGCTTCCTTCAAGTTTTACACAAAGGCAATACCATGAATACAACCCCAAAAACCTGGTTCATTACAGGCGCATCAAAAGGCATCGGCGAGACACTGGCGCGCCAGCTGCTGGAACGTGGCGATCGTGTCGCTGTGACCTCGCGAACTCTTCAGTCACTCGAAGCAGCTCTCGGTCCGGCCTCGGATCGTTTGCTCCCACTGCAGGTGGATCTGACTGAAGAGCGCAGCGTCCAATCCGCCATCGATCGAACAATCGCCACATTTGGCCACCTTGACGTCGTCGTCAACAATGCCGGCTATGGGCAGCAGGGAACTATCGAAGCCCTGTCGGATACGGAGTTACGCAAAAACTTCGAGGTGAATCTCTTCGCGCCACTGAACGTGTTGCGCTATGCGTTGCCGCATCTTCGGCGCCAGCGGTCGGGCCACATCTTCAACATCGCGTCCATCGTTGGTTTTCAGGGCGGCTATGCGGGTTGGGGGAGCTATGTGTCCAGCAAGTTCGCTCTGGCTGGTTTGACCGAATCCTTGGCGGCTGAGGTCGCTGAATTGGGCATCAAGGCGACCGTTCTTTATCCAGGGCCAGTTCGCACCGACTTCCTGTCGAGCGGATCGCTGGTCGTGGCTGAACGTCAGATTAACGATTACAAGGAGGCCCAGGTCTCGCTGGACCTGCACTTGGGAACCTACGCAGGAAATCAGTCTGGCGATCCCGAGAGGCTGGTCATGCTCATCATGCAAGCCGCTGATAACGCCAACCCGCCGCTTCATCTGTTTGCCGGCCATATCGCCAACGAACTGGCGCTACAGAAGATGCAAGCGGTACGTGAGGAGATGGAAGTCTGGAAGGGTTCATCCGAGGCAACGGACTTTCCCGTCTGACCCAATGCAAGCTGCGCGCCGCTGTTCTGCCTTATGCAGTTCGGCAGCAAACACCATCGGTGGTGATTCCGTCGCCTTGAGTAGAATCAAACGTAAACCCATTCACCACCGAAGCAGGAGTCGTGACGAACATGGCTGAATTCTGGGAAACCGCCTTCACTGAGAAGCAGCTGATGTGGGGGGTCGAGCCGACCGCCTCTGCCATCTTCGCGAGCGACTACTTCGCTCGAATGGGCGTCAAGGATGTCCTGATACCCGGCATTGGGTACGGCAGGAACGCGACGGTGTTCCTCGATCACCGCATGTCAGTCACTGGAATCGAGATCTCTGACACGGCGATCGCGCTTGCCCGATCGCAACTCGGCCTTCAGATCCCCATTTACCACGGCTCGGTGGCAGACATGCCATACGACAGCAGGCAGTACGACGGCGTCTTCTGCTACGGACTCATCTATCTCCTGGATACGGATGGGCGAGCAAAGCTCATCCAAGACTGTTACCGACAGCTAGTGCCAGGCGGGCACATGATCTTCACTGTCATCTCGAAGAAAGCGCCGATGTACGGGCAAGGAGCAAGGCTGGGCGATGATTGGTACGAGAGAGGGCCAGGCCTACAAATGTTTTTCTATGATGCAGCCTCGGTTGAGCGCGAGTTCGCTGTGCACGGGTTGATCGAGTTCTCCGAGATCAATGAGCTGATGCCCGGCGGTGGCACTTTCCCATTCATCAACGTGATTTGCAAGAAGGGCGATCAACCTCGAGGGGTCGGCCCTCGCAACGCGCTCCTTGGGAGCTAACGTCCCTACCAACGAAGCGAAAAAAGCCGACCGCAGGGGGGCAAGCTCTGGTCGGCCCAGTTTAGCGGTTCGCTCAGTTCGTAAGGAAGTCCAGCAGATCCTGATTGAAGCCCTCGTTGTGTGTGTCAGTCAGGCCATGCGGTGCGCCGGGATAGACGATCAGCTTCGCCCCTTTGATCTGTGCGGCGGGGGATTTTGAGTTCGCGTTTTAAGGTGCGTGTATAGGGAAATGGGGCGAAGCTGAGCGTAGGTTGAGATAGGTAAAAGTAATTGTTAATCAGTGGGTTAGCGTAGTTTGGCGAAAGCAAGTAGAACTGGAGAGTGTACCTGTACTGTACCGAATTCTGGCTAGAGGTGCAGCTCAGTACA
>CAZONP010000144.1:0-6659 GCA_964581155.1 uncultured Candidimonas sp.
CCGGCAAGATCGGCGCGGTGTTCGGCACGATTAACTGGCGGCTGGCGGCCGACGAGATCTCCTTTATTGTGCAAGACGCCGACAACGTGATCCTGCTCGTCGAAGCCGGCTTCCAGGACCTTGTGGCGGAATTCAAGGATGACTTGAAGGATGTGCGCCTTATCGTGTACGGCGGCCAGGCGGTTTTGCCAGGCGCGCTTCAATATGAAGACATGGTTGCAAGCGCCAGCGACGACGAGCCCGACATAGAGGTCAATGGCTGCGACGAAGCCATCATCATGTACACGTCCGGTACGACGGGGCGGCCCAAGGGCGCGGTACTGACGCATACCAACATTTGCTGGGACGCCATGGCGTGCCTGACCTATGTTGCGCCGCGCCAGGACGATTGCTTCCTGCTTTCCATGCCCATGAACCATGTCAGCGGCCTGCATACGCAAACCACCACGTTCATTCTGCGCGGCCTGCCTTTGGTGATTCTTGCGCAATGGGAACCGGAAGCCGCCTGCCAGCTGATCGAGAAACATCGCATTACCCTGGCCTACATCCTGATCGCGCCGTTGCTGCAATTGCTGGATTCGCCCATGCGGCACAAGTACGACCTGACGTCGCTGCGCCGCTTGATGACGGCGGCGGCCAAGTACACGCCGGAATTGCCGACACGCGCCATGCACGAGCTGGGCCTGGACAATATTTACTTCATGTACGGCCTGACCGAAGCTGCGCCCATTGTCAGCACCACGGAATACTCGGCCCAGATGATGGTCAAGCCCAACACGCTGGGCTTTCCGGTTTGGTACAACGACGTGCGCATTGTCGACGCGGAAGATCAGCCTTTACCGGTGGGCGAGGTGGGCGAGATCCTGGTGCGCGGGCCTAATGTGTTCAAGGGCTATTACAAGCGGCCGGAAGAAAATGCCGTCACGCTCAAGGGCGGCTGGCTGCACACGGGCGACCTGGGCTACCTGGACGAAGACAACTTCATGTTCTTCGTCGACCGCCGCAAGGACATGATCAAGTCGGGTGGGGAAAACGTGTTCTCCATTGAAGTGGAGCTGGCCATCATGAAGACCTCGCCCGAGGTGGCGGAGGTGGCGGTGGTGGGTCTGCCCGACGACAAGTGGGGCGAAGCGGTCACGGCGTTCGTGGTGGCGAAGGCCGGCACGGCACCGACCGCGCAATCCATTATTTCCCAGGCACGTACCGCCCTTGGCGGCTACAAGGTGCCCAAGCAGGTGTTCGTGGTGAACGAATTGCCGAAGAACGTATCGGGCAAGGTGTTGAAACGCCGCCTGCGCGACGAACACATGGAGCAGAAATGACCACGGCGGAAATGACGACGCAAGCACACGCGTCCAAACGGGACACGACACTGACCCTGTCCACGGTCGAACTGGACGCGGTGGGCCCCATCGGCGCCATCCGGCTGAACCGCCCGCATGCGCACAATGCCTTTACCCGCGAGCTGATGCTGGACTTGCTGGCCGCGGCCGACTGGTTCAACGACCGGCCGGCGGTGAAAGTGGTGGTCGTGTCGGGCAACGGGCCGTCCTTCTGCTCGGGCTTCGACCTGCGTTTCTTTTCGTCGGCGCCCACGGTGGAAGACGTGCGCGAAAACGTGGAGCTCGGGCGCCACATGGCCGACGCCATCGCGCAGATGAATGCCACGACCATCGCGGCGGTGCATGGCCATTGCATAGGCGGCGGCATTGTTCTAATGGCGGCGTGCGACTTTCGCTACGCGAGTACGGACGCGGCGTTTCGCCTACCGGAAGCCGAGATCGGCATCCCGCTGGCCTGGGGCGGCATCCCATGGCTCACGCGCGAGATCGGGCCGCTGTTGACGACCGAACTGGTGTTGTTGTGCGAGTCCGTCAGCGCCGACGCAGCCCTGCAAATGCGCATGATCAACGGCGTGGTGGAAAAGCAGGAACTGCATGCCTACGTGCAGGGCCGCGCCCAGAAACTAAGCGCCTTGTCCACGTTGGTATTGCGTGCCACCAAGAAGCAGGTGGCGGCCGCGCGCGACAACCTGGCCTCGAACGGCAATTCCTTCTGCGACGCGCATGTGCTGTATTCCGCGCTGCTGGACAAGGAATCGGCCCAGTCCCGTGAAAACTATCTGGCGCGCAAGGGCTACCAGTAGCAGTACCCATTAAAGCAAGACCATAAACCCCGAGGAGACATAAATGAAAAAATCAACACTACGGCAATATTCAACTACCCTTTTGGCGGGCGCTGTGGCGCTTGCCTTCAGCGCCGGCGCGCAAGCCCAGGACACCGTCACGCTGAAGGTGGCCGACTGGATGCCGCTGACGCATTACACCGTCAGTGAAGGCGGCCTGGTCTTCATGAAGAAGGCCACGGAATTATCGAACGGCAAGATTCAGTTCAAGCATTACCCGGCGGAACAACTGGGCAAGGCCAAGGACACGCTGCAACTGGCGCAAAGCGGCGTGGCCGACATCGTCAACATTGCCCCAGCCTACATCACCGAAAAATTCCCGCTGTCCGGCGTGGCGGAATTGCCAGGCATTTACGAAGGCGCCTGCCGCGGATCCAACGCGTTTGCCAAGATGGCCGCGCCCGGCGGCATCCTGTACGAAAACGAGTACAAGCGCAATGGCGTGCGCGTGCTGTTCACCGGCGCGATCGGCGCCTACCGCGTGTTGACGGCGTCCAAGCAAGTCAGTACCGCCCAGGACTTTGCCGGCTTGAAGCTGCGCACGGCCGGCGGGCCCATGGATTTGACGGCGGCTCAGTTGGGCGCCACCTCGGTGCGCATGCCCGGCCCCGACGTCCTGCCTTCGCTTAGCCGGGGCACGCTGGATGGTGTGTTCTTTCCGCTGCAAAGCGTCAAGCCGTGGGGACTGCAGTCGGGCTTGAAGCACATGACGCCCAATCTTGGCGTTGGCAGCTTTGTGATTCTCTACGCAATCAGCGACAACGCATGGAAGAAGCTGTCGCCCGACACGCAAAAGGTGTTGACCGAAGCCGGCCAGTACGCCACGAAAGCCCATTGCGAATACATTGACCGCACGGAAGCGCAAACCATCGTCGACCTGGAAGCGGGCGGCATTGCGCCCACGGCCCTGCCCGAGCAGGACGTGAAAGCCATCGGCGAGAAATACGCGACCATACACGCCGACTGGGCCGGATCGCTGGACAAGCGCGGGCGCCCCGGCACCAAGGTGCTGGAAGCGTTCACGACGACGCTGGCCGACTAAACCCACGGGATCCGGAAAATGCCGCATAAGCAAAGCCAACGCGTGGCTTGGTCCACGCTCGCGCATGCCGACCGCATGTTGTCTTCTGTCGAACGCGTTTTGTTGGTGGGTTCGGGCTGTGCCATCATCCTGATGATGGCGATCACATCCGTGGATGTGGTCATGCGTTATGCCGTGAATTCCCCGCTTAGCTGGGGGTTCGACCTGCTTACCCACTACATTCTTCCGGCGTCCTTCTTCCTGGCCTTCTCTTATACGCTGGGCCAGCATGGCCATGTGTCGGTCGAGTTCTTCTCCAAGAAGCTCGACCGGCGCACGTATCACGCGGTGATCGGCGCGGGCTTTTTTCTGGCCTTCTTCCTGTTGGGCGTCATAGGTGTCGCCACCACGATGGACACCTATAGCGCCTGGGCGTACGACGACGTCATTGCCGGCGCGGTGTTGTGGCCGGTGTGGCTGTCCAAGGCCATTGTGCCGCTGGGCATGCTGCCGCTGGCCTTGCGCACCCTATACCTGGCGTTCGCGCACTGGGCCTGCGTCGCCGACCCGCTGGCAGAGGACGCGCTGGGCCTGGGCCCGATCGACGAGCTTGCAAACGAGATCTCACCATGACGATTGTTATTGGCCTGGCGGCCTTGCTGTTCTTTCTTGCCATCGGCCTGCCCGTGGCGCTGGCCCTGGCGCTGGGCGGCGGCATAGGGCTGCTGGTGCAGGGCGGCCCCGATTTGCTGGTGGGCATATTGTCGACGGCGCCGTCCTCGGCCATCTCCAGCTATGAATTGTTGACCATCCCCATGTTCCTGCTGATGGCGGAATTCATGGTGGTCAGCGGCATTTCGCACACGCTGTTCAGCGCCATATCCATGTGGACGAGCCGCATGCGCGGCGGGCTGGGCCTGGCCACCGCCATTACCGGCGCGGCCTTTGGCGCCATTTCGGGGTCCAGCACGGCGGCGGCCGCCACCTTGTCCACGTCCAGCATTCCTTCCATGATCCGCCAGGGCTATGAAAAGCGGTTTGCGGCGGGCATTGTTGCCATTTCGGGCACGCTGGCCATGCTGATACCGCCCAGCATCGCCATTATTTTCTATGGCCTGCTTAGCGGCGAGAATATTGGCAAGCTGCTGATCGCCGGCATCGTCCCCGGCATCCTGGTCACCCTGACCATTTTTCTGACGATTTCGTTGCTTATCTGGCGCAATCCGTCGCTGGCGCCCAAAGGCTATCGCACCAGCTGGCGCGACAAGGTGGATTCCTTGAAGGTGGCCGGCCCCTTCGTGATCCTGTTTACGCTGGTGACGGGCCTGATTTACCTGGGCGTGGCCACGCCGGTGGAGTCGTCCGCCATGGGCGCGCTGGGCGCCCTGGTGCTGACCGTGCTTTCGGGCAAGCTGGACAGGAAAAGCTTTTACCGCGCCATTTCACGCGCCTGCATGACGTCGGCCATGATCGGGCTGATCATCGTCTGCGCGCAGCTCTACGGCACCTTCCTGACCATGACGGGCGTGACGCAAAACCTGGTGGAGTACACCGCCACCGCCGGCTTGAACCCCTATACTGTGCTGGCCATTTTGGTGATCATGTACTTGGTACTGGGCTGCTTTCTGGACCAGCTTTCCATCTTGATCCTGACGGTGCCCGTGGTGCTGCCCTTGGTCAAGAGCCTGGGCTTCGATGGCATATGGTTCGGCATTATCATTATCTTGCTGGCGGAAATTGGCGTGGTCACGCCCCCGGTTGGCCTGAATGTGTTCGTGGTGTCGCGAACCACCAAAATGCCGGTGGAAGAAGTCTTCCACGGTGTATGGCCGCACGTGATCGCCCACGTCTTATTAGTGATTGTCCTAATCATGCTGCCCGAAATCATTCTTTGGCTTCCGTCGCGGATGGACTCTTGGTAAGCTGGCCGCGCCACACCTTGCGGCATTTACAGGACAACGACGTGGACAGGCCCATAAAAGACAAAATAGAAGCCATGAAAAGGGAAGAGATCGTGCGCGTGGCGGGCGACCTTTTCTACAGCAAAGGCTTCATCAAGACGTCCATGGAAGACATTGCCACGGCGCTGTCGGTGGGCAAGCCCTTCATTTACAGCCACTTCGCCAGCAAGGCGGACTTGCTGGCCGAAGTCTGCAACCGCACCACGGCCCTGGCCGCCGACTTCGCCAATTTTGCGCTGGAGGGCGACGGCACGCCGCTGACCAAGCTGCGCGAGATCGTGTACCAGCTGTGCCTGCGGGTAATTGAAGGCCGCTTGTACCTGGCGGTGCGCTTTCGCGAAGAAAAGCACTTGCCGCCGAATGCCGTGAAAGAACTTAGCCGCAACTACCGTTCGTTCAACGACGCCATTACGCGGCTGCTACAGGAAGGCATAAAAACCGGGGAATGCCACGCCAATGCGGAAGCCGTAGTCGTTACCCACGCGCTAAGCGGCATGACGACCTGGCTGTACACCTGGTACAAGCCGGGCGGGAAATTGAGTCCGGAAGAGATTGCGGAGCAAATGGCTGGGTTGGTTGTGAATATGGTCAGGAACCATACCAATCATGCATAAATCGAACCTTATTGATGCCCTCAATCAGGCCAGCAGCCTGGAACTATTCCAGCTAAGCGAAATGCTGGATCGCCTGATGTCGGATCCACGGCGCATTGCAGCCATACGCGTCGATATGCGCATGGGGCAGACCGTGCGTTTCTGGAATGCGCAGTCGTCGACCATGCAAGTCGGCAAAGTCGTGGCGATGACTCTTTCGAAGACCGTTACATGCAAATGCAGTTTGGCGTCATCGTGCGCATGAACCAAAAAACCGCCACGGTGGATATTGGCGACGGACAGATATGGCGCGTGCCGTTTGGTTTATTGCGTCCTGCGGTGGATATCTGATTCGTCGTCGAATACGTCTTCGATGCGCTGGGCGTCCAGCACCGGGCACAATCCCCGAGTCAGACGGTGGAACGTCGGGACGCACGACTATGGCTTATCCTCCTTGAAGGACAGCGTTCCGCGCGATTCGAGCAGGCGCCGCGTGTTCTCCAGCTCTTTTTGCAGCAGCTCGGCATCGGGAAGCACGGTGCGGTAGTTGGCTGCCATCACCTTGTTCGGCAAGCCGTCCAGCGCATACCGCGCCAGGGCATGACCCTTGTCGGCACACAAGATCAGGCCCACCGGCGGGTTCTCATCCGGGTAGGCCCAATGCTCCTTGGCATAGTTGCAGTACATATGCATCTGCCCCACGTCGGCATGGGTCAGGCTGCCCAGCTTCAGGTCGATGATGACTAGGCAGCGCAGCTTCCGATGAAAGAACAGCAGATCGACGCGATACCAGGTCTGGTCGATGCGCAGCCGACGTTGCCGCCCAACGAAGGTGAAGCCTTCGCCCAGTTCCAACAGGAAGTCTTCCAGTCGCTGGATCAAGGCCGCTTCCAGGTCGG
>CAZONP010000145.1:0-6592 GCA_964581155.1 uncultured Candidimonas sp.
GGAGCCAGAGCGGGCTCGCAAAGCGCATGGACCTATTGCCTCAACACGTTTCCAATCGGCGACTGGATACGCTTTTACAACCACCGGCGCCCACACCAGGCGCTGAATATGAAAACCCCGGCTGAGGCTTATGAATCGCCCTGCGCTATCTGACATCGAGCCCCAAGTAACGTTGCGCGATGAGCGATAACAGCTCTTGCAGCTTATCGGCAAAGATGACGCGGATGCCGTTTTCGTTTTCTGCAAGTTCACGGTTCTGTCCTTTTCGCGCCTTCGTTACTACGAGAATTTTCTCGATAAGCCGATAATTATCTTGATTCCAATAACTATCGGCTTTGGACAATTGCTTAAGCGGACTGGAATTCACGTAGTTTTCGTAGTCCTTTACCTGTATTGCGATGACATACTGAATCCCTAGTAGCCCCGGAATCATAATGGTAATGTCGGTGCCATGCTGCGCTTCCAAGGGGCCCCCTTGGCGCTGAACGATGTACGGAGGCGGAAACAAAGCACGAAGCCCTTCTACCAGCGCGAACTCCCATTCCGCGTTGGAAAACTGAACACACATTTTCTCGTACAGCTCATCAGCGAACTTTTTCTCATCAAACGCTTTCGAAAACGTGTCGTTAACTGTGTTTGAAAAGCGGTCTATGTAGGACTGACGGCTTCGCAGCTCCTGCGCGGGTGTATTAAGCAATATATCAATGTGCTCAGACAATCGGTTCATTGTCCAGAACCGACCAATATACCGAAGTGAGGCTCGTAGAGGCGCAGCAACATTCGCATTATGGCGGGTGAAGCTTGTAAGCATCCTGACGGGAAAGCAGTGGCCGTAATCCCTAAGTTCCGGACATATCTCGAAGCGATACCCCTTATCAAAGTCTTCAGTTGCCTCAACAATTGCCACCTCTTTGTATGTCGGCAAACGCGGGATGAGCAAAATATCCCCTCTCTTAACTTTCTGGTAGATACTTAGATTGCCTCTGACGTCTCCGGTGAGCTTGGGGTTTCTTAAGTCATGCGCAGGACTGCTTCCCCATCCCTGACGCAGCACCCCTGCCTCCAATTCCCTCCTAAAAAAGGGAATGTGGGCTTCATGAATTCGATATCCAAAATACTGACGTGACACCTTTGCTCCTTATGGGGATTAGCTTGCCGCATTGCATAAAATAGACAACGCCTAAGCGTTGCCAGCGCCCAAACCTAGTTTTTGGGGCCGCATTTGCGATGGATGGTAACTTAAGAGCGAAAAGGCACCGCCGCATGTTTGAGGCACTGGCCCCGCCCGGTGACACGCAAATGGCGCTCACCGCTGAACAAGCTCGTGCGCTCGTCATCGGTCTGCCGTGGCAACGCCTGGGTGAGTACGAATCGATCGTCATCCTATAACCAGGACTTTGCAATGGGTAGCGGTGCGAATGGTGCGCTGCACACGGGTCTGGCATTATGCGGCTATGCCTCTGAAGACAGCACCCCACCTCGACCATCTTGATGCCGACGCACTGCGGGCGCTGGCCGAAGAATTGATGGGTAAGGTCGAACAGCAGGCACAGACCATTCACTTCAAAGATACCCGCATACGCAAGCTAACGCATGAGATCTGGCCCATTGCCTTGGGCAGGAAACTGGCTGTTCGCTGGCTCGCAGCGGGCTGGCCGCCGTGCGGCCGCCATCATGAGTCTGATCCAGTCGGCCAAGATGAACGGTCACGATCCGTATGCGTATCTGACGGACATCCTCACACGCCTGCCCACGCACCCGAATAACCGGATCGAGGAACAGCTGCCTCACTGCTGGGTGCCTGACGCCTGCGCATAAACGACAACGGCCGATGCGGCCGTTGGTCAATGTGCGTTCACCGTGTGGGTGGACGGAGAAGAAGCGCACCTCGACAGCGCTACGCTATGCGGGAATGCTTTGAGACTCAGCATTCGAGCGCACGATGAGGCACAGCCCATAAGCTTTATGCTGGATTTCGAGGACAGCGATGTGCCGTCCGTCTTAGAGGACCCGACAGGCTTTCCTTGATCTATCTTAAGAAAAGGTTAAGCGTAACAACAAAATTTTGAGGTTGTCACGCTTCAGGCCTTCCCACATCATTGGGTCCATCTACCTGGAGGATCTGATGATGAAGATAGTTTCAAATGCGGGCGGTTTCGGTGCTTACGTCGTGGATTGCCCACAAGGACTGGCGGTATCGGAAGAAGAGCTGGAGCAGCTCAAACGCGCCTGGATCCAGCACTCGGTACTATGTTTCCGGTCGGTTGATATGACACCGGAAGAACATGTGCGATTCAGCCGTCGGCTGGGCAACCTGCACATCATGAAACCGCTCAAGTTCAACCTTGATGGCTTTCCGGAAGTCTTCGTCGTTTCCAATGCCAGCAAGGCCGACCCTTCAAAGCCGGTAGCCGGGAACGCCGAGGGCGATGCGGGGCTGCGACGCGCGGGTGAGGGGTTCCATACCGACGGCGAAGATAAAGTCATTCCGAACGGCGGTTCTTTCCTGTACGCCCGACAGGTTCCTCCCGAGCGCGGCGACACGCTCTTCGTAGACATGTATAGCGTCTATGACGCGCTACCGAGTGCCGTAAAAGAGCTCATAGCCGGTCGACGCGCCCGCTACAGCCGGATCGACCTGCACGCCACCCACTATCCGCTGATGGCTCCGCTGACTGAAGAAGAGAAGCGCGAGCGCCCCGATGTCTACCACCCGCTGGCCCGGCAGCATCCTCTGAGCGGTCGCACATCGCTCTATATCGGTCGCTGGGCATGTGACATCGAAGGATTACCGCTCGACGAGGGCAAAAAACTGATCGCGTTCCTTCAGGACTTCGCCAAGCAACCGCAATTCATCTACACACATAAATGGTCGTCTCGCGACGCTGTGCTCTGGGACAACCGCTGCACACAGCACTGCGCGACCGGATTCGACGACGCGAAATATGTGAGGACGATGCACAGAACCACATTGGAGGGCGAGCTGCCGGTCATGGCGCGCACTAGCGCCGGTATTGACGAAGCGGTGTTCAGTGAATATTCGGTTTCTTGAAACGGCGCTGTGGCTGGCCAAGCTAAAGAGTATCAAGGCCACGGCCGAGAAGCTGTGCCTGACTCAGGCTGCCGTCTCCAGCCGGATTTCGAATCTTGAGCAGGACCTTGGTGCGACCCTGTTCGTCCGCGGGGACGACGGCTTTGTGCCCACCCCCGCCGGCATGACGTTTCTGGAACATGCGAAGCGCATTGTCGACGCCCATCAATCGCTGCGCGCCTCGATGCTCGATCCGAGCAAATTGGTGGGCTCATTGAGAATCGGCATGACGAGCACACTGATTCCCACGATCCTGCCGGGGCTGGTCGATACGCTGCGACGCGACTACCCGAGCATTTCCATCAGCTTGAAAACCGAGTTGACTGAAAGGCTGCTTAAGGAGCTGGAGGTCGGGCGGGTTGATCTGGTACTAGGTGCCGATAGCGAAGCAGTACACGAACGTTTCGAGGTCGTGCCCCTATGCACGTTTTCGATGACGTTCGTGGCAAGCCCGAAACTGGGAATGAAGAACTCCGGTGCGGCGCTGCCGGAGGAACTTGCCCAGTATCCCATTATTGGTTACCCACCTGGAACGCGTTCTCAGCTCCGTATCGACCATTACTTCGAGAACTGTGGTGTGCGTCCGCAGATCATTCATGTGTCGAATGCTGTTCCCACCAATCTTCAGCTTGCCACCTCCGACATTGGCATTGCGGTTGTTCCCGACGCCATCGTGCAGCGAGAAGTCGCGTCGGGCGAGCTGATACCCATCAAAGTGAAACGACCGTTCGTGTCAGTGAACTATCAAGCAGTCTTTTTGCGCGACCAAGGTCAGAGTCTGGCCCGCGCAGTCGCTGCCCTGGCGCGCGATGTCGCGAGCGATTACTGCGAAACCGTCGGCGAAACGATCGCCTGGCAATAGAAGGAACAATTTTGTGAAAATTTCCGTTATTCAAATGAATTCTGTGTCGGACAAGGCAGCGAATCTCGCGAAAGCTGAAAAGCTTACGCGTAACGCCGTAACCCAGGATTCGCCGGACATGGTCATCTTCCCGGAACACTTCGACTGGGCAGGCGGCAGCGCGCAGGAAAAAGTCGCTGCGGGCGAAGACGAAACCGGGGGCCCTGCATACCGCCTTTGTTCGCGCATGGCTGCCGAGTACGGCATCTTTGTACATTCCGGCAGCTTTTACGAGAAGGTTCCGGGGCAAGACAGGGTGTTCAACACGACGGTGGTGTTCGACCCCCATGGCAAAGAGATTGCGCGCTACCGGAAACTGCACATGTTTGATATCTACACGCCCGATGGCTTGCGCTACGGCGAGTCCGATGCTGTGGCTGCCGGCTCGGAGGTCACCACCGTTGACGTAGGCGATTTCCGGCTCGGGCTGGCAATCTGTTACGACCTCCGGTTTCCCGAACTCTTCCAGCAGCTTGTCGCCCGGGGCGCCAACGTGATCATGCTGCCCGCAGCTTTCACTTTACAGACCGGCAAGGACCACTGGGAGGTGCTGTGCCGGGCACGCGCGATCGAGACGCAAAGCTACGTCGTCGCATGCGGCTCTCATGGCCCGCTCTCGCAAAACGGCGAGACGCGCTACACCTACGGCCACTCGCTCATCGTCGATCCATGGGGCCACGTCATCGCGAAGTGTTCCGATGGAGACGGCTTCGCCACCGCCCGCCTCGATATTCAACTGATCAATAAGGTCCGAAACGACATCCCCGTCGCTAAGCAAAAGGTGCTTTCGTGAAAAAGTTCATCCTCGAACCCATGCCTCCCGCCCTCGACTCCAAATATGTCGAGATGCTGTCAGAAGTGCAGACCGCCACGGTAGGGCACTTCCGCCACTGGGGCTTCATGGCCCCTGACATCAAGCCGATCAATCATTCGCGCAAAGTCATCGGCACTGCAGTCACCCTGTCGCTGCCGGGGCAGGACTCCACCCTTCTGCATCACACCCTGACGCTGCTGCGGCCCGGCGACATCTTGGTCATCGACCGCCTTGGCGACCAAAAGCATGCCTGCCTGGGCGGCGGCGTGGCGCTTGGGGCCGTACTGGCGGGCGCCGTGGGCGCCATCGTCGACGGAATGTGTACAGATCCGTCGGAACTTGAAGAGTTGAACTTTCCCGTGTGGGCCCGTGGCGTTTCGCCGATAACCACCCGTATCTATAACCTCGGCGGGCAGCTGAACAAGCCGGTGGCATGCGGTGGTGCCGTCGTGTGTCCGGGCGACATCATCCTGGCTGACGAAAATGGCGTGCTTGTCGTCCCGCCCGACGAAGTCGAAGAGGTCTCGCAAATGGCGCTGGAGAAACAGGCACGAGGCGACAACAATGGTGAACGGATGAGGGCGGGCGAGCGGCTCGGCGACCTTTCTGGCGCGAGCAAGCACGTGCTTGAGACGGCATAAAGAATCGATCAACAATCGGAGAACACAACATGAGACTACGTAAAGCCCTCACTGCCGGATTGGCCTTCAGCTGCATGGCTTTCGCGGCGACATTTGCCCATGCGGCATGGCCCGAGCGCCCGGTAAAGATCGTGGTGCCCTTCCCGCCGGGCAACTCTTCCGACGTTTCCATGCGCTTGTTGGCCGAACTGCTCGCCCCGCGTCTGGGCCAGCCAGTCGTCGTGGAGAACAAGGTCGGTGCAGGCGGCACCATCGGCACCGGCTTCGCAGCCAGTCAGCCGGCTGACGGCTATACGTTGGCCATGGGTTCGACCGGTCCTCTGGCGATCGGACCGTCACTGCGGCCCGAAACAATGACGTA
The DNA here is from genome assembly GCA_964581155.1 of uncultured Candidimonas sp. Lineage (GTDB taxonomy): Bacteria > Pseudomonadota > Gammaproteobacteria > Burkholderiales > Burkholderiaceae_B > Pollutimonas. The sequence goes on from CAZONP010000145.1 coordinate 5,809, forward strand.
TGACCCCATCGCCGACCTGGAACCCATCGCTGCGATTGCCTGGGCGCCGCAAGTGATGGTCGTTCGCCCTGACGCGCCCTTCGATTCCGTCACAGGTCTCATAAAGCACACCAAAGAAAGTGGTGAGGACCTCCGCTATGGAACGTCCGGAGTGGGCACGACCCCGCATCTCGTGATTTCAAAGTTTCTGCATGATACCGGTCTGACCGGCATGCACATCCCGTACAAAGGAGGCATGCAAAGCCTTACGGATCTGATCGGCGGACAAGTGGACTTTATGTCCGACAACGTTCCTGTCTTCGTTTCCGCATTTCAGGGCAAGCGCGTCAAGCCCATCGGCGTGACTTCGGCGGAGCGGATTCCAACCCTGCCAGAGGTGCCTACCCTCGCCGAACAGGGCATCAAGGATTTCAGTATGCAGGGCTGGATACTACTGGTAGCCCCGGCGGGCGTCCCTGATGAGGCGAAGCAACGTCTCGAGGCGGAGGTTGCGGCAGTCATGCAAGAAGAGGAAATGCGACAACGCCTGCTGGATTTCGGGCTGGTGCCGATGAACATGCCACAAGCGCAGATTCCGGCATTCTTGAAAGACGAAGCCCGCAAGTGGAAGGAAGTCGTGGAACTTTCCGGAGCGAAACAGAACTGATGCACCTTACAGAGACGCAGACGCCAGTTTCTCTCCCCCATACTTCTTGAGCGCGGCGTCCAAAGCCTTCTGGTAGTCGGGCTGCGCGCCAACGGCGCAGTGTCCGGCATGTCAGCCCAAGAACGGCGCAGGCTTTGG
>CAZONP010000146.1:0-6587 GCA_964581155.1 uncultured Candidimonas sp.
CAATTTGCCGGCCCCCTGAGTGGTACCCCACAATAGATTCGTGAAAAACGGACTCACTCACGGCAATGGCGAACCATGCCAAAAATTAGCGGCTGTGGATGCCGACCGCGCGGCGAGCGCCGATCTAGGGCATCTATAGCTGAAATCGACAGAACGTTCCGCCTGCCGAGACCGAAGAAAGTATGATCGGAAACTTGCAGCGCAGGCCGCAGGACCCATTCTTCTTCAACCCAATAATCTCCGAGATTCCCGGTGTGATTCAGGCAGCCCCTTCCGAACTGGAAACGCAGTATGCAAATTGTTGAATACGCAAATCTGACTTCACTTGTTGACACCACCGTCAGCCTTCTCACAGCTTTCATACTTGGGGGCGTCATCGGACTGGAGCGTCAGATTCGACAGCGAACTGCGGGCCTACGTACTAACGTTCTGGTGTGTACCGGCGCCGCTCTTTTCGTCGATATTGCCGTCCGTTATTACGAACTGCATGGCAGCACCGGAACCAGTCCCCTACACGTGGTCGCCTATGTCGTATCGGGTGTCGGCTTTCTCGGCGCCGGCGTGATCATGCGTGAAGAGGGCAACGTCCGCGGCATCAACACCGCAGCAACTTTGTGGGGATCCGCCGCCGTTGGTTGTGCAGCAGGCGTCGATCTTTTCTGGGAGGCTATTCTTGGTGCCTTGATTGTCCTTGCTGCCAACACTCTCCTTCGCCCAGTCGTGAATCGCATCAGCCGTGAACCGTTCGATGTAGCGACGGTCGAAGCAACTTATTCCGTCTTTGTGGTGGCAAACCTCGCGCATCGGGATGAAGCGCGGGCCAGCCTGGAGAATATATTCGAGACCGGCAAACTTCCCTTGCGAGACACAGAGATTCGCGTACTAAGTACAGGCGAAGTACAAATTGAAGCTCAGCTCGTACCGTATTCAGTAGACGGGAATGAACTCGACGGGCTCGTCGAACAATTACGCGAGCTGTCGCATGTCCGCCAAGCCTTCTGGAGCGCGAGTACGACCGAGTGACCGTGGCCGGCTGTCTCGATACAAGGTAACTTGAGACAATGGCCTTTTGGACCGGCCCGGGGTGGTGGACATAACCATGTTGATGATTTTAAAAAAAATGATCCGAATACGTGCAGTCCTAGCATTGATCTGTGCACTCGGACTAGGTTTCAGCAGTCTGGCATGTGCAAATACGGCACCGCCAGAGTTTGTGCCAATCCAACGCACAAGCCCGTTCGCGGTCTACCAGAGCTTCATTGATGCCACGGAGCGTCTCGAGAACGACTATTCGAAGTATGTCGCCGACAAAACCACGGGAAAGCTGAAAGCCCTACTGGCCGACTTACGCCGTATCCGCCAATTGCTAGACCTGAGCGATGTACCACCCGCTACGCGAGCCCGTATAGGCGACAGCGCCATCGCGCACCTATACGATATATTGGCACGCTTACCGCCCCTCGAACCTGAAACCATCCCGGGCTATGCCGACCCCCACGCCCCAGCGGGCGCGCAAGACCTGCCTCTGCGCTGGAATATTCCTGGGACAGATATCCAGATTGGACGTATTGAAGAAGGACCCTATAGCGGCGAGTATCAGTTTACGGCCGAAACTGTGGCGCACCTGGCTGAGTATCACAACGCCATTATAAGCTCGCCCCTTGCCAATCCGCGCACCTATTCATTCTTTCATTTAGAGCAGTCCAATGCTACGGGACCGTGGATTCCGGACTCTTTTGTCCAAAGCTTTCCGGCATGGCTGCAGAAGCATTACTTCAATACCCCTTCCTGGAAGATTCTGCTTATTACCCTCACAATTCTTGGGTTAATAACAATCGCCATGCTATGGGTCCGTTTCGCGTGGAAACGCGCCTTAGCCACAACGGGGTTATCACAACAGTGCAGGCGGTTGTCGATTCCCATCGGCCTATTGGTTCTGCTTTATTGCGGTGACACACTCATCACCACGCAACTGTATCCGGTAGGTAATTTCGCCAATGCCGAGGGGTTGATTGCCTCCATACTGTATTACAGCTTGTTCGCGTGGCTGGCCTGGCTACTTGTCTATTTTCTAATCGAAGCCGCGATCCGCTTCTTGGATGTAAGTTCCAGGCGATACGACGAATCACTCTTGCGGCTGTCGGCGAAATTAGCCGCAATAATTGCGGTGGCAATTATCCTGATTCAAGGCGCCGATCAGCTCGGCATACCTGCCCTAGGCCTGTTGGCGGGTTTCGGCATAGGCGGAATTGCGGTGGCGCTCGCCTCGCAGTCGACGCTCGAAAACATCTTTAGCGGCATCTCACTATTTGCGGATCGCCCGTTCAGAGTCGGCGACAAAATATTTTTCGACAAGCAGTCCGCCTTGGTTTTGCGCATAGGACCCCGCTCTACGCGTTTACGATATCGAGACGGCTCCTTGTGTACAGTACCAAATTCAGATTTGGCAAAAATGCACGTCGTTAATTACTCGTTGCGAAACTGCTGCTACGTGGATCAGACCATTTCATTATGCAGTGAAAGCCCACCAGAAAGCATACGACAACTTATCGGCCTCATCCGTGAGCGCATGGAGGTCGAAGATTTAGTGGAGCAGGGGAACGGATGGCCTCGAGTACAGCTGGTCGGGGTAAACCTGGGACTTATCAATATCCGCATTTGCGCCACCGTCCTGACGACAAATTACAGCGAATTTCTGTGTATACAAGAATCCATTATGCTGGATGTGCTGAGCTTCTTGAAGCAGCTGAATTTGAAGCTTTATCAACCATTGGATAAGCAGCATTTTGGGCGAATTTGATGTCGCATATTTTTCCAGGCGCGTTCAGCATTACGGCCGTCAGGATAGACCTGACGGCCATTTACTCAAAAGGAGTATCTCAGTGGCGATAACGGTGGCAGACTATCTCGCGGAATCACTCGCGAACGCAGGCGTGAAACGTATATGGGGGGTCACAGGCGACAGCCTCAACGGCCTTAACGACAGTTTGCGCCGCCTGGGAAAAATCGAATGGATGCACGTCCGACACGAGGAAACTGCGGCGTTCGCCGCTGGTGCCGAAGCCGCCATCACTGGCGAACTCGCTGTCTGCGCGGGAAGCTGTGGTCCCGGCAATCTGCATCTGATCAACGGGCTATTTGATTGCAAGCGTAATCATGTTCCCGTTTTAGCTATCGCGTCGCACATCCCATCTACCGAAATCGGGCTGGGTTATTTTCAGGAAACTCACCCACAGGAATTGTTTCGTGAATGCGCAGATTTTGTCGAACTGGTTACCAATGCCAAGCAATTCCCTGGCGTGTTGAACCGTGCCTTGAATACGGCTATTGGCAAGCGCGGCGTGGCGGTACTCGTGCTCCCGGGTGATGTTTCCCTTTCCGAGTGCGATCTGTCGCCCGCCAAACACTTTCCGCTGCCGGTCGCACCTCGTATCGTGCCTCAAGACGCTGAACTGCAGAGGTTAGCCAGCCTGCTCAACAGTGATAAGCCCGTCACGATTCTGGCCGGTAGTGGTTGCGCCGGCGAGCACGATGCTGTCGTCAGTCTTGCTGCACGTCTGAAAGCCCCGATCGTGCATGCATTGCGCGGCAAGGAACACATCGAGTGGGACAACCCCTATGACGTTGGCATGACCGGTTTGATCGGCTTCTCCTCCGGTTATCACGCGATGGCCAATGCCCAGATCCTGTTGATGCTCGGCACAGACTTCCCCTATCGCAACTTTTATCCCGAGAACGCTGAGGTCATCCAGATTGATCATGATCCGGCCGCCTTGGGTAAGCGTGTTGCACTGACGATGGGCGTGACCGGCGACCTGGGAGACACGATTGAGGCGCTGTTGCCTCTGGTTCACGAGCGTGAGGACAGCTCGTTTCTCGACGCGGCACGCGATCATTATCTGAAAGCACGCAAGGAGCTTGACGAACTCGCTACACCGTCCGCAAGCGGCCAGCCTATTCACCCGCAGTACCTTGCTCATCGTGTGAGCGAATTGGCTGCACAAGACGCGATCTTCACAGCGGACGTGGGCACACCCACCGTCTGGGCCGCGCGCTACGTGGCCATGAATGGCAAGCGTCGCCTGCTGGGTTCTTTCAACCACGGCTCAATGGCCAATGCCATGTTGCAAGCGATTGGTGCGCAAGCCGCGCAACCTGGTCGACAGGTCGTGTCCCTGTCCGGAGACGGCGGCTTCAGCATGATGATGGGTGACTTCATCAGCCTGTCTCAGTTGAACCTGCCCGTGAAAGTCATTGTGTTCAATAACGGCACGCTGGGTTTCGTGGCGATGGAGATGAAGGCCGCAGGTTTCATCGATACGAATACCGATTTGCACAATCCCAACTTCGCTGCGATGGCCGAGGCCATGGGAATCAAGGGCATCCGTGTGGAGAACTCTGATGACGTCGACAACGCACTCAAAGAAGCGTTTGCGCATCAGGGGCCGGTATTGGTAGATGTTGTCACTGCCAAACAGGAACTGGTCATGCCGCCGCAGATTAAGGCGCAACAAGCCAAGGGCTTCAGCCTGTATATGTTGAAGGCGATCTTCAACGGCCGTGGTGACGAGGTCGTTGAGATGGTGAAAACCAACTTTCTGAAACGATGAGCCTGCGAAGAGGCGCGGTCCTTCCAGCTCCTCTTCAACGCCTTACCGAGCCCTTAGACGTATTCCAGATTCAACACCGACGCGGTCTTCTGACGGATTTCAAAGCATGCTTGCGCGTCCTGACGCAGGTCTACACCATAGGTCGGAATAATGGTCTTGAGCTTGTTCAGCCAGCCGTCTTGGTTGAGCTCATTGGCAAAACAACGTTCCAGTACCTGCAGGGAAATGAATGCAGCGGTAGAGGCCCCGGGCGAGGCTCCCAGCAGGGCCGCGATTGAGTTGTCTTTCGCCGTGACCAGCTCTGTTCCGAATTCCAGCATGCCGACCTTGTCTGTACCCGGCTTAATAATCTGAACACGTTGACCTGCTACCGCCTTGGTCCATTCAACTTGACGTGCCATTGGATAAAAATCCTTCAGCATTTCGAACTGATGGTCGGCGCTCAACATTACCTGGGTAATAAGATACTCGGTGAGTTGCCAGTCGTCCTTGGCCACATCGAGAATCGGCATTACGTTGCCCGGGCGTATGGACCGAAACAGATCCGTCAGGGAGCCGTGGCGCAAAAAGCGAGTGGAGAATCCGGCATAAGGGCCAAACAACAATGAACGCTTGCCCCCGATGATACGTGTATCCAGGTGAGGGACCGACATCGGAGGCGAACCCACAGCCGCCTTACCATAGACTTTGGCTTCATGACGGTTGCTGACGTCATCCACATCGCATCGTAGCCAGATACCGCTAACCGGGAATCCCCCGTAGCCATGCCCTTCCGGTATGCCAGATTTTTGGAGCAGCTCCAGCGCACCACCGCCTGCCCCAATAAACACAAACTTCGCAGAGATTGTTTCGTGTTCGTGCGACCGAGTGTGCTTGGCACGCACCAGCCACCGTCCGTCGCCTTGCTGGTTGAGGTATTCAACGTGCTGGTGGTACTTAACCGTGACGCCCGCCTTATCCGACAGCTGCTGAATCAATAAATGTGTGAGAGCGCCGTAATCGACATCGGCACCACTGACAATTCGCGTAGCCGCAACAGCTTGAGAGGCATCACGACCTTCCATGATAAGTGGTGCCCATTTGGCGATCTGCTCATGGTCTTCCGAGTACTCCATGCCGCGATAGCAATGATGCGCTGACATTTCTTTGTAGCGTGCACGGAGGTACGCGACATTGGAATCACCCCACACGAAGCTCATGTGCGGGCACGGGTGGATAAAGGCCTGGGGGTCAGGAATTGCGCCCTTGGTGACCAAGTAGCTCCAGAGCTGTCGCGAGAGGTCGAACTCGGTGTTGATCTCCAGCGCCTTGCTGATATCCACACTGCCGTCCTTGCGCTGCGGCGTATAGTTCATCTCGCAATTTGCGGCATGGCCCGTGCCGGCGTTATTCCAACCGTGCGAACTTTCCTGAGCACAGTCACCCAGCGTTTCGATTACGGTGATGGACAGAGAGGGTTCGAGCTCTTTAAGGAAGGCCGCCAGCGTGGCGCTCATGATGCCCGCGCCGATCATCAGGACATCTGTCGTAGTAGTGACGTTCGAATTCATGGTGTCGCCTCAGGCAGTGACAAAGGGAACCTTGGCATCAGCCGCGAAGATTACGTAGGCGCGGCGCCACGGCTGGTCATCGATCAAATGCCAGCGATGACCGTGACCTATCGTGTCGTCTGCCCACAGCACGTCACCGGGATTGATCCGGACAACACTGCCATCGGGCATTTCGAAATCCAGTGTGCCGCTCAGCGTCAATACGAACTGATGGGCTGGAGCGGTATGCCAGTCGAAGCTGCCACCCTGCCGTGTTTCGCGAAACGAAATGCTGCTTGCCCCTACCAGTGCGCTGATGAAGTCGCCGCGCTCTCCGCCGGGCAGATCAATACTGCCCTCCGTGAAATATGAATTCCCATCTTCACCGGTATACAACTTGACGCACCGAATCATGAGTCGTTTTCCCTATATTTTGTGTGAATCACAC
>CAZONP010000147.1:0-4967 GCA_964581155.1 uncultured Candidimonas sp.
AGATATCTTTAAGATATCTATTGATCCAAGGAGTCAGCCATGCCGACACACAATTTGCCTAACCAGATCGCGTTTCGCTACCGGTCGGTAGATAGTGCTACGGGCATCACCCGTGAAACGGCCAAGCGCTTGGCCGAGCACCTTGGCGTCGACGAAACGCAGACTATTCATCTGGCATTACATGAACTCGCTGCGCGGGTTTTGCCGCAGTACGAAGCGGACGAAGGCCCCGTGGCGACGGCGCAGATGCGCCAAATCAAGAAGCGCGTCCCGCAAAATGTCAAGCGCTCGGTCCGTTCAAGCTTGGTCGATGTGGAAACCGCATGACGCCGGCTTGGTGGCCCGAACCCACCGCAGGGGAAATCGTCTGGTGCCATTTTCCCGATGATATCCACCCCCATCCAAAGCCCAGACCCGCGTTAGTCCTGGCGGTTTACGACGACGATGCGCCGCAGTTTTACGTTCGGGTGGCGTACGGAACCAGCCAGCGTACGACGAAGTTATACAAAGGTGAATTTTCGATTTTGCAATCTCGCAATCAAACGGCGTACCACGCGGCAGGGCTAAGCTATGACACCAAGTTCGATCTGAAGCAAACCATAGACTTGCCCTATACCACCGTGTGGTTCTCGGTGCCCCCGGCTGCTCCGCATGGGCAGCAACCAAAGCTGGGCACCTTGCACCCGTCGTTAGTGCCGGCGGTCCAGGCGGCGTACCGTGCCGTGACGATCTGAAATTGCGCACTGTTGCAGGCGAGAGCGTTAAAGTTTCTATATAATGCGAACGGTTCCCATTATCATCGCCACGCAGTTGCGGGGTGGCAGAACATGGGCTTGGCCATCCCACGCACCGATCCATTTTTCCTACACCGAGGAGTCGCAATGAAGAGCTTGTCCATGCTGGTTGCCGGAGCTGTTTTCGCATTTGGCCTGACGGGGGCGGCGCATGCGCAGCAGCGCCCGGATCACTTCCAGGGGAAATCGGCCGCAACGTTGACCGAGGCCTACAACAATTTAGCCGAGCACAACAAGACGCTGGCGGCCATACTTGCCAAGGACAAACTCGAGCCGGCGGACATGGCCAAGGTGCATGAACTGAGCTATACGCTAGAAAACGCGTTGGACAAGATCCGGGTGGAACTGGTCGACGTGGCGAAGACGCTGGAACGCGTCCACGTCGGCTCGGAACGCGAGGATTTTGAAGAGGTGAAGACGCAAGGCCGGAAGTACCTGGAATCGGCGGCGCAAATCACCCGGTAGTCAGTAGCGTTCCCGGACAAAAAAGCCCGCAAGGCCATATACCTTGCGGACTTTTTCTTGGTGCGTCCGGGCCGTCCATCTTTTTGTGATGCGTACTGGCCGTGTGCGGCACACGCTTCAGACTATAATCCGGGACGCCGTCGAGGCGTTTCGAGTTATCCCCGTCGCCAAAGTATTTGTTCTCCAACAGCGTTGATGCGCTAGCAAGCACCGCAACAGCTGCCGGGCTTCATGTAGGGCTTAGGATACTTGAGGTCGCTTGAACCGAGGACCAGCGTATCTGTGGCGTTGCATAGAATCATGACACGAATACTCCGACTTTCTGTATGCTTTTGGGCTATGAGCGCCCACGCCGGCTCGTTGTACGCACAAGAAACGCCTGTAACGGTATTGCCGACCGTGCGTATAAAGGCGTCTCTGTTCCCCGACGCGCTTGCCGAAGCACATGAAAATCGTCAATTCACTCCAGGGCATGTGTCGGTGATCGAACAGAAATCGTATCAACGCGGTGCTGTGCTTGGGCTTGCCGATGCACTTTCCAGAACGCCGGGCGTCTACACTCAGAATCCGTCCGGTCAGATCAGCGCGCGAGTATCGATCCGCGGATCCGGCATCACATCGCCCACCGGTACGCGTGGCGTGCGCTTGCTGCGTGACGGTTTGCCGCTAGGTCGTACCGACGAAGTGGGGGACAGCATTTACACCGATCCCCTGGGGGTCGACTATATAGAGGTGCTGCGCGGCGCGAATGCCTTCCGGTATGGCGGCGCCACGCTAGGGGGCGCAGTGAACCTGGTGTCTCCCAATGGCTATACCCGTCCGGGTTTCAAGTGGCGCCTCGATGGCGGAGCCTATGGGTACAGGGCGGGCCGTATCGAGGCCGGTGGCGCGACAGAAAACGGTTGGGACGCGTTTGCATCAATCAGCAGTACCGACTCCTCCGGTTACCGCGAACACTCCGCTTATTCGACATCCCGGTTTTACGGCAATGTGGGCTATCGATTCAATGATGCGGTTAAAGGGCGGCTGCATGTCACGCAAGAATATTACCGGGTAGACATGCCTGGCGCCTTGACCTACGATCAGTTGCAGGACAACCCGCGGCAGGCCAACGCGCAGTCCCGACGAGCTGGCGCCCGCGTTCGGACCACTCCGCGCTGGCACCTGGCGTATCTACATGACATTGGCCTCTCCGAACATAACAAGCTTTCCCTGGGCGTGTTCCATACCGGCACCAAGTTTGACTCGTGGGGTACCGCTTCACAAATTGAATATGCAGCGATTGATTACGGGGTGTCGTTCCGTCACGAAGGCAGCGGGCGTCTGGCGGGTCACGACAATCGATTTTTCTGGGGGGCTTCCGCCACTCGCGGGGTCGACCGCAATTTTGCCTATTGGCCTGACTTGACGGGGATGATTCCCTTTGCGCCGCCTGCGGGAAGCCTGCAGGCAGACTTGGATATGCGCCGCTCACAGGTCGAGCTGTATTTCGAAAACCACTTTTCATTGACGCCGGCGTTGACCTTGGTAGCGGGAACTCAGGGGATTTGGGCAAACCGCCATAACGACAACGCTGTCTCTCCATTGGCACGCAACTGGTTTGCCGATGGCCAGGCGTCAGCTCGATACAGCGGTTTCAATCCAAAAATCGGCCTGGTCTGGCAGGCCGCCCCTAATGTGGAGTGGTACGCCAATGTGAGCCGCAGTTTTGAGCCACCCAGCGCGCTTGCCTTCTATTCTCCTGCCGGTCAGCTTGCTGCTCAACGGGCAACCAGTTTCGAGGTAGGTAGCCGCGGCGGCTCGGACGCGTTGAAATGGGATGTAGCCGTGTATCAGGCAAGAGTGCGTGATGAACTGGTAGAAACGCTTGTGCCGGGAAACGCTGGCATCACAATAACCAGCAACGCCCCCCGCACGACTCACCGGGGTTTTGAGCTGGGTTTGAATGGGGCGCACCCGTTGAGTGCCTTTCCGGGCCAGCTCGAGTGGACGCTTGCCTATACGTTCAACGATTTTCGGTTTTCAGGTCATCAGTTATTTGGCGATAATGCCTTGCCGGGGATACCCAGGCATGTGAGCCGGCTTGATGTGTTGTATCGGCATCCGCAGGGCTTTTATGCCGGCCCGGGCATAGAGATCGGGTCTGGCTGGAACGTTGACCAGGCTAATAGTATGCAGGCCCCCGGGTATGGGCTGCTTCATTTTCGCGCCGGTTACAATAATCCCAACCAGAGGTTTCGTATCTATGTGGATGCAAGAAATCTGCTTGATAAACCCTATGCCACTACGACCGATTATGTTGTAGATGCCCGCCGGTTTCCGGCAAACAAAGAAGTTTTCACACCGGGGTTAGGCCGAAGTGTTTTTGTAGCAATCGAAATGGTATTTTAGTTCCCAGATACTGCTCGAATGGCGAAAACTTATCGTCCTTGCCGCAGGAATGACTGCGTAAGCAAGATGTTTTTCGATAATATTTCCCCGGTTCAGGCGCTTACGCTCGGCGGGCCGGCCGTCACGCTCGTGCTTGCCGCCAGCTTTTTTGTCCTTGCGAGGATCAATCAGCGCGCGGTGTATTTGCGCAGTGTTGGACTATCGTTCGTATTGGCCAGCCTGGGCGCAATCGGCCAAATTCTACGAGTTCCTGCCGACATCAACTTGAATGCGGTGATAACGGGTGCGCTTTATGTTGGATGTGTCTTGGCGCTGGTGAATGGCCTGATTCAGCGCCTCGATAAAAAGCTCGACGGCTACACGACAATCAGCGCCTTCGTGCTGATTGTGGGCGGCCTTTGGTATTACAGCTATATCGAGTATGACCTTCGCCTAAGGATTTATATCCTGAACGTCGGTTGCAGTCTTGTCTTGTTGCGTGCCTTGATCGGCGTAGGACCGCTTTTTGGCTCCAAAGGCACCGACAAATGGTTGTATTGGGCCACATTTATACTGGCATTAAGCATTCTTCTTCGCACCAGTCTGACCTTGAGCCCGGAAATCGGGGCTACCACGGCGGGTGAATTTGGCTGGTCACGTTTCTGGATCGTGCTGCAAATCAGCATGGCTTTGTCAGCGGTCATTTTGGCTGTGGTGCTGATTATTTCCGCCATGAGCGACCAGATCCATGATTTGAATCAGGCAAGCAACCATGACGCCTTGACCGGCCTGCTCAATCGTCGCGGCCTGGATGTCTACCTGAGGTTCAACACAAGGCGCGCCCATGACCAACAGTTAAGCATTGTGGTGATGGATTCTGACCACTTCAAGTTGGTCAACGATCAGTTCGGGCATAGCGTGGGGGATGCGGTGTTGGTGAAACTGGCGCAATTATTGGAAGCCGGCCTACGTCGCCAAGATGCAGCGGTGCGCGTGGGCGGAGAAGAGTTCATCGCTTTGCTGCCTGGCACAGACAACACCAGCGCGGCGGCATTTGCCGAGCGCCTGCGTGGCCAGATCAAAACGACGCAGTTCGAAGGCGTGCCCATGTCTCACCCGATTACGGCCAGTTTTGGTGTGGCCACACGCCGAGACGGCGAATCGTTTCCCGAACTCTTCGACCGCGCCGATGCCATGCTATACAAAGCCAAGAATCATGGACGCAATCAGGTGGTGCACGAGCACAGCCCTGCGGCCGTGCCCGCGTAACGTTCCGAGTCTGAATTACTTCTTGACGGCGTCGCGAATGTCGTCCTTGGTTTCGCCGACCTTACGTTG
>CAZONP010000147.1:5067-6551 GCA_964581155.1 uncultured Candidimonas sp.
GTTGCGCGGCGAGGCATGCCGATTGCATGCCTGACACCACCGCTTGGTGGCGCAGACAGCAAAAATCGTGCCTTGAGTGCGCTGGACATGCTGTTGGCGAATCACCAGGCGGGGTGCGCACCGGCTTCAGCCAAACGAACGGATGCGCTGAACGCCGAAACGGTTTAGCATGCGCCTTCTAACCTGCGCGGCCCCACGGTCGCCTGGTGGCATTGGTATGTAGCAGTTTTTACGGAGACTCCACCCATGGACGCTGTAGCAAGCCGCAATTCGCCGGTTGATTTGAACGCCCCCGATTGGGTACATCATGCAGAGCTCAAGGAGTGGGTCGCCAGCGTCGCGCAGTTGACGCAGCCTGACCGCATCGAGTGGTGCGATGGTTCGCAGGCCGAGTACGATCGCTTGTGCGAGCAAATGGTGGCGGCCGGTACGCTACGTCGTCTTAACCCGCAGACGCGGCCGAATTCATACTTGGCATGGTCGGATCCCGACGATGTGGCCAGGGTCGAGGACCGTACGTTCATTTGCTGCGAAAAAAAGGAAGATGCGGGCCCCACCAATAACTGGGCCGAGCCTGCCGAAATGCGTGCGACGCTGGCCGGTTTGTTTGCCGGATGCATGCGGGGGCGTACGCTGTACGTTGTACCGTTTTCCATGGGACCCCTGGGCTCGCCCATTGCGCACGTTGGGATCGAGCTGACTGATTCGCCGTATGTGGTCGTCAATATGCGTTTGATGACGCGCATGGGCAAGCAGGTCTACGAGGTATTGGGCGCTGAAGGGGCCTATGTGCCCTGTGTGCATTCGGTGGGCAAGCCGCTGATGCGTGGACAGGCCGACGTTGCGTGGCCGTGCAATACCAAAAAATATATTGTTCACTACCCTGAAACCCGCGAAATATGGTCGTTCGGGTCGGGGTATGGCGGGAATGCGTTGCTGGGTAAAAAGTGTTTCGCGTTGCGTATAGCGTCGACCATGGGTCGCGACGAGGGCTGGCTGGCGGAGCACATGCTTATCCTGGGCGTTACGTCCCCAGAGGGCAAGAAGATGCACGTTGCCGCCGCGTTTCCTTCCGCCTGCGGCAAGACCAATTTCGCCATGCTGATACCGCCGGCATCTTTGTCCGGCTGGAAAGTCACCACCATTGGCGACGATATTGCCTGGATCAAGCCCGGTCCCGATGGCAGGCTGTACGCCATCAATCCGGAAGCAGGCTATTTCGGGGTGGCGCCGGGCACGAATGAAAAGACCAACTTCAATTGCATGGCTTCGCTGCGCGAGAACGTCATTTTCACGAACGTGGCGCTGATGGACGATGACGATGTCTGGTGGGAGGGCATGAGCTCGCCGCCCCCGCATTGCATAGACTGGCAAGGCAAAGACTGGACGCCGGATTGCGGTCGCAAGGCCGCGCATCCCAATGCGCGCTTCACCGTGGCCGCGGTGCAGAATCCCGTCATCGATCCCGAATGGGATAACCCGGA
>CAZONP010000148.1:0-6528 GCA_964581155.1 uncultured Candidimonas sp.
TTAGATCGAGAACCGGCCCGGCGGGGACAATCCCGTTTGGATTGATGGTTGCATGGCTACGATAATAGTGATGCTTGATGTGCTGGAAATTGACGGTTGCCGCTACACCGGGCCATTGGTAGAGTTCGCGTGTGTAGCCCCATAAATTTTCGTAATCGACCAGGCGCTTCAGGTTGCATTTGAAATGGCCGTGGTATACGGAATCGAAGCGAATCAGCGTTGTGAACAAGCGCCAGTCGGCTTCGGTGACGCTGTCACCCAGCAAATAACGCTGTCGACTCAGTTTGGCTTCCAGGCCATCCAATGCGGCGAACAGGTTACCGACCTCTTGTTCGTATACTTCCTGGGATGTAGCGAAACCGGCTTTGTATACGCCGTTATTGATGTTTTCGTATACATTGGCGTTGATCTCGTCGATTTCAGTCATCCGGTCCGCAGGCGAGTAGTCGCCCTCCTTGGCCCCTATTCCATCAAACGCGGAATTCAACATGCGCAGGATTTCGGACGATTCATTGTTCACGATCGTCTTGCGCTCCAGGTCCCACAATACGGGTACGGTCACGCGTCCACTGTAATTTGGCTGAGCCCGCAAATACACTTCATACAAGTATTGCGACTGCCCGACAGGGTCGCCGACAACATCGTCGCCCGGGTCAAACGTCCAGCCCTTTTCCGCCATGTATGGGTTGACCACGGACACGCTGATCATTTCTTCCAGGCCCTTCAAGGCGCGCAGGATCAGCGTGCGATGCGCCCATGGGCAAGCCAGGGAAACATAAAGATGGTAACGACCCGCCTGGGCCTTGAATCCATCGGTGCCGCTTGGCCCGCAGCTGCCATCCGGGGTGATCCAGTTACGGAATTGTGCGTCGCTGCGCACGAACCGGCCTCCGGTGCTTGATGTGTCGTACCATTGGTCCTGCCATTGTCCATCCACGAGTAAACCCATGTTCTCCCCTTTCGCGCCATACGCGTGAATCTAGTTGCGGCTCAGGTTGAACACCAAAACTTCGGCTTCATTACCGTGCTCCAGCATCAACTCAGCTTCTTCATCAAGAAGCATGCCATCGCCGCCGGAAAGCCGATTTCCATTTACCGTCAACTCGCCACGAGCAAGGTGCACATAAGCCAGGCGGCCCGTATCCAGCGGTTTGGTGAGGGATTCCCCGCCATCGAATAAGCCTGCTTCGATCGAGGCGTCGGCGTTCATGCTTACGGAATCGTCCGCTCCCGTAGATGAAACGATAGTCACCAGCTTGCCGCGTCGTTGTTCCGCAGGATAGTGCTTCTGCTCGTACCCGGGCGCAATACCCTTGAACTTCGGCTTGATCCATATCTGTAGGAAGTGGGTGGTCTTGTCATTCAGATTATTGAATTCGCTATGGACGACTCCCGTACCCGCGCTCATGCGCTGGACATCACCGGGCCTGACAATACCGCTGTTTGCCCCCGCCGCTCCGCCGTTGCCCATGCTGTCCTTATGCGCCAGTTCACCATCGAGAACGTAGCTCACAATTTCCATGTCACGGTGGCTGTGCGACCCAAAGCCTTTTCCGGGCGCGACGGTGTCGTCGTTGATGACGAGCAGATTGCCGTGTCCCTGATGCTGGAGATCGAAATAGTCTCCGAATGAAAAACTATGTGCGCTTTGCAGCCATCCGCCGTGGGCGGACCGGCCGCGCTCTTCCGATTTGCGTATGGTGATCATTGGTGCTCCTTACTCTTGTTTGCAGGACTCGTTGTCGATGCATAGACTTTAAGGTATCCATAACAAGGAATAAAGGAGCGAAATTACAACTCACTGTTGTTCAATTTGGGACAATGATTTGCGGCTAAGCCAAGTGGCAAGCCAAAAGGACGCGGCAAGTATTAGCGCGCATGTGACAATCGCGCCCAGCACGCTGCCGTAGGACGCGCTGACCGACCATAGCACTGCGGCGACCAGGGGTGCGGCCGCTCTGGCCAGCGTGGCGGGTATGGTCAGCAAGCCGTTGATGGCTCCGTAGGCGTGACGGCTTAGCATTTCCGGAACGACAAGACTGCGCACAATAGTAAAAATGCCGTTGGCGGCACCGTAGGCGACACAGATGAAGGCCACCGGCCAGTATTCGGGACCCACTAATGCCAAGGCACCGAATGTGAGCGGAAAACTTGCCACCATGATGGAGCCAATGGCGCGCATTGACGCCCTTGCGGCGAACATTCCGATGGCGACCCGGCCCGCCACCTGGGCCGGGCCGATAAGGGCAATGGCTTGAACCACCGACGCGGTGTCGAGGCCGCGTTCAATAAGCAGCGGGTACATGTGAAAGGTAAAGGCCGAAAACATGGCCGCGTACGCTGTGAGGGACAAAAACAAAGTCCAGAATACGGGTAGGCGCAATGTCTCTCGTACAGCCTTCTTGTCCAGCGCACGCTGGTAGCCTGCGGCCGCCTTGTCTTGCGAAATGGTGTCATGCTGGGGACGAATGAACCAAAAATAGACGCCGCCGCAGATAACGATGTTGACCACGCCAAGGACTATCAGCGCGTCGCGCCATCCCCAGCCATCCAGAAGCCACTGGACGAGCGGTATGAAAACCGTGCTGGCGAAACCTCCCCATAAGGTAATGTTTGTTATTCCACGGCGCGAGTTCAACGGGCCAACGCGTCGTGCAATGACGGCGAAGGCCGGCTCGTACAAGGTGGCGGCCTGCAATGCACCGATTCCAGCGGTAAGCAGGTAAAAGGCAAAAATACTGCTTACCTTGGACCACAAAATGAACATAACACCGGCCGCTACTGAAGACCAACCCATCACCCACCGGCCATGACCGCGATCAACGGCGACACCCACGGGATATGCCGCCAGGGCCGCCAGAACAAGCCCGACGGTGGCAGCGCCATACAAGTCCGTTTTCGACCAGCCGAATTCCAGGCCCATGGCTTCGGCAATCAGCGGGAAGCTATAGTACAGGGAGCCCCACGAGCAAATTTGGCCGATGCCCAACGCGGTGACCAGCGCGCCTGGTTTCATTTGTTGTTCAGCGCAAAATCAAGATAGGAACGGGGCTTGTGCGCAACAGAGTGGACGTCGTGCTGCCCATGATCAGATGGCGTATACGCGAATGGCCGTAGGCTCCCATGATGAGCAAGTCGCCCTCGACCTCAAGCGTGTAGTCGCGCAGGACAGCGTCGGCATCGCCGGCTCGTTGCGTCGTGATGGCCGAAAACCCCGCCTCGGCTAGCCGCTCTGCCGCCCACGTCATACTGTCGCGTGCGCCAATGCTTTGGTCGCCGACCATGATGACATGGCAGGCCAGGCCTCGCAGCAATGGACTGCCGGCAACCGTTTCCACCATCTTGCGCCCTGTGGGGCTGCCATCGAACGCAATCACGAAGCGCTCGGGTGCGCGGAAGTCTCCCGCCACGACCAGCATGGGGCGGGACAAAGAGCGCACTGCCCGCTCGGCATTCTGGTCCAGCGACCATTTCGACGCGGGCCCGGGAATGTGGTGCTGCCCCATGACAACCAGGCGGGTGACAGGTTCCAGTTCCAATAGCGTCTCGACGAGCGGCCCGTGGCGCTGCAGGATGGAAGCGGTGATGGAGCCGTGAGACTGGGCTCGATGAGCGGCGGCTTCAAGTATTTGGCGGCCATGTTCCTGAGCAAGCTTGCTGCGTTGCTCATCCAGCAAGGCAAGTTGTTCAAGCAAGTTTTCCTGGGCGTCGATCCCGATGGCGCCGCTGAAGTCCGCCACGCTGGCGCGTTCAGGATGGCGATCGAGCACGTGCAGGAATTTCAGAGCGGCAGCCAGCCGGTGAGCGGACCAGGCGGCGTAATCGCAAACTGCGCTCGCTCGTGCCGATCCGTCAATACACGCCAACACCTTGCTCATTGCATCTCCTTAGTGGCCCATGAGCCGTTCGACGGATCCGGGCTTGTCGTGAATGGCGAATCGATCCATCAGGGTTGCGCTGGCCTCGTCCATGCCGATTACCTCGACTTCGGTGCCCTCGCGGCGGAATTTGAGGACAACGGTATCGAGCGCGCTGACAGCGGTTATATCCCAAAAGCAGGCGCCGCTAACGTCGATTTGTACTTTTTCCAGGACTTCCTTGAAGTCGAATCCTTTGATAAAGCTGGATGACGACGCAAAGAACACCTGTCCCGCGACCGCGTACGACCTGGCTCGCCCAACCTGTGTGGCCGTGGATGTTATCCGCAGCACACGTCCGACCTTGTGCGCGAAGAAAATACCGCTAAGCAGCACGCCCACCAGCACTCCCTTCGCAAGATCGTGAGTGGCGACAACGACAACCACGGTCGCGAGCATCACAAGGCTCGACGTGCCCGGATGGCTGGCCAATTCCCGTAGCGACGACCACCTGAATGTGCCTATGGACACCATGATCATCACCGCCACGAGCGCTCCCATGGGTATCTGTTCCACCCACGGACCCAGGAATACGACCAGGATCAGCAACACCACCCCCGCAATGAAGGTGGACAACCGCCCTCGCCCGCCGGATTTGATGTTGATCACCGACTGGCCGATCATTGCGCAACCCGCCATGCCTCCCAGGAAGCCCGTGGCAATGTTGGCCAGGCCCTGACCGGCACATTCCCGATTCTTATTGCTGTCCGTATCCGTAAGTTCGTCGATGATCGATGCGGTCAATAAGGATTCCAGAAGGCCGACGATGGCCAGCGTGGCCGCATAAGGGAAAATGATGGCCAAGGTTTCCATCGTGAACGGTACGTCGGGAAACAGGAAGACCGGCAAGCTGTCGGGCAGTTCGCCCATGTCGCCCACCGTGCGAATATCCAGCCCCGCAAACATCGAAACAGCGGTCAGCACGACAATGCATACCAGTGGTGAAGGCACCGCTTTCGTCACGTATGGCAGCAAATAAATGATCGCCAGGCCCGCAGCTACAACCGGGTAGACCATCCAGTTGACGTTGATTAGTTCCGGCAGCTGCGCCATGAAGATAAGAATGGCAAGCGAATTGACGAAACCGGTGATCACCGATTTTGAGACGAAGCGCATCAGCAAGCCCAGTCGCATGGCGCCGGCCGCGATCTGCAGCAGTCCCGTCAGCAGCGTGGCGGCAAAAAGGTATTGCAGGCCGTGGTCCCTGACAAGTGTGACCATCACCAGGGCCATTGCCGCCGTTGCTGCGGAAATCATGCCCGGCCGGCCGCCTGCGAATGCCGTGACGACGGCGATGCAGAAGGAAGCGTAAAGCCCCACCTTGGGATCGACTCCAGCAATGATGGAAAATGCAATAGCCTCGGGAATGAGCGCCAGTGCCACAACCAGGCCCGCCAGGATGTCACCGCGAATATTCGAGAACCACTCTTCCTGGATACGTTGCAATGACATGTAAAACTCGAAAAAGGAAACGATTTTACCTTACGGGAACAGCGGCCCAGGGCCTGTGTTCCCGTTTTCACAGGTCATTCGTGATTGTCGCCAATTTTGGCGCGCAGGCGCTTTACTTCGCCATGCAAGGTCTTGCGCTGGACTCGCCGGCGCTGCGATGCCCGCGTGGGCCGCGTGGCCTTGCGCACCGCCTGGCGCTGAATTGCGCTGCGTATGATTTCCAGCAGGCGCTCGATGGCATCGGCGCGATTTTTGTCCTGGCTGCGGAAGGTTTGCGCCTTGATGACAATGACACCGTCTTTGGTGACGCGTCGGTCGTCCATTTGTTTCAAGTCGGTTTTATAGTCGTCGGGCAGCGATGATCGGGCGATATCGAATCGAAGGTGCACGGCGCTGGATACCTTGTTCACATTCTGGCCGCCGGAACCTTGCGCCCGTATCATGGAGAATTCGATGTCCCGTTCGTCGAGGACAGCGTTGTCGTTGATGCGATATACGGCCATTAGCTATGTTTCTATTTCCGGTTTGGTGACATACAACACATATTGACTGCCTTCGTTTTCCTCAAAAGCCTGGAGTTTCTCGATCAGTCTGTCGGTAAGTACCGTTCCCTCGTTCAGCAGCAGCATTCCGCCCGCCGTGTGCAGTTTTTGCGTGACGATCATGTCGCGCTCCAGGGCATGCGTCTTGAGACGTTGTGTTTCACCATCGGCCGGAGCATTTTCGTCGCCCAGGGCAAGCACCACGTCGGTGAATTGTTGGGTCAACATGGGATCATAGCTGCGCGCGGCGTACTTGGCTATCTCGGCCAGTGCCTCTTCGCGCGTAAATCGCCGTGGCAGCACCATACCCAATTGCAGTTCCACGAAGTCGACCGCAATTTTCAGCAGGCGCGAGCCCAGCGGAATGCTCGGGCCCATAAGGCCGTCGGGAATTCCGCTACCGTCCCAGCGTTCCTGGTGATGCCGTATGAGCTCCGTGGCGTCGTGTACCGGATCGATCGACATCAGCAGGCGCTGGCCCGTTGCGGGGTAGTCGCGATATAGTTCACGCTGGTCTCGTGTCATGTCTTCCAGCGCCACGGTGATCAGTGTGTCGGGCCACGCAAGTTTTCCAAGGTTGTACCACGACGCAGCCATGGCGAGGTCGTCAGTGTCCT
>CAZONP010000149.1:0-6526 GCA_964581155.1 uncultured Candidimonas sp.
GTCAAGCCCGACGTCTCGACGCTGTGTACCGGTCTTGCTGCCAGCATGGGTGCTTTCCTGCTCGCCGCAGGCGCAAAGGGCAAGCGTTACACCTTGCCCAATTCGCGTATCATGATTCATCAGCCTTCGGGCGGTGCCCAGGGTCAGGCGTCAGACATTCAAATTCAGGCTCGCGAAATCCTCAGCCTGCGAGAGCGTCTCAACGAGATCCTTGCCGCCAGCACCGGGCAGCCCGTCGAACGCATCGCCGAAGACACCGAGCGTGATAATTTCATGTCGGCTGAAGATGCGGTATCGTATGGCTTGGTAGACAAAGTACTGCTCTCTCGTACCGACGAGGCCTAAGACCAGCCGGTCGGTGAGCGCCTATGGTGCTCACCGGATACTACGCGACAGCGCGATTACCCTCGCGCCGTCCACTGAACTGAACGAAGAGTTTTATGCCCGAAAAGAAAGGACCGGCGGACGATAAGGTTTTGCATTGTTCGTTTTGCAATAAAAGTCAGCACGAGGTTCGCAAGCTTATCGCTGGACCATCGGTTTTTATATGCGACGAATGCATTGATCTATGCAACGACATCATTCTTGAAGAAACCCAAGAAGCCGCCCGCGACGCCATCCGCAACGAATTGCCCACGCCTCAGGAAATCAAGACATTTCTTGACGGTTACGTCATTGGCCAAGACACGCCCAAGCGCACGTTGGCTGTGGCCGTGTATAACCACTACAAGCGTATCCGCTATGGCGATGTAAAGGGCGACGACGTCGAGCTCTCGAAAAGCAATATCTTGTTGATCGGCCCTACCGGGTCGGGAAAAACGCTGCTGGCCCAAACATTGGCCCGTATGCTGGATGTGCCTTTCGTCATGGCCGACGCCACCACCCTGACCGAAGCCGGCTATGTAGGCGAGGACGTCGAAAACATTGTTCAAAAGTTGCTGCAAAACTGCAACTACGATGTTGAAAAGGCCCAGCGCGCCATCATTTATATCGATGAAATCGATAAAATTTCGCGCAAGGCGGACAACCCGTCCATTACCCGCGACGTATCGGGCGAAGGCGTGCAGCAGGCATTGTTGAAACTTATCGAGGGGACTGTTGCTTCGGTTCCCCCGCAAGGTGGGCGCAAGCATCCCAATCAAGACTTCGTTCAGGTTGACACCACCAACATTCTGTTCATCGTTGGCGGGGCATTCGACGGGCTGGAAAAAGTCATACGCGATCGCACGGAAAGATCTGGCATTGGCTTTTCCGCATCGGTTCGTGCCAAGTCGGAACGTGGCGTGGGCGAACTTTTTGCTGAAGCCGAACCGGAAGACTTAATCAAGTTCGGCCTTATCCCTGAACTTGTTGGCCGCCTTCCCGTCGTTGCCACGCTGGAAGAATTGCAGGAAGACACGCTCATTCGCATTCTCACCGAGCCAAAGAATTCGCTGCTCAAGCAGTTCCAGAAACTGTTCGAAATGGAGCAGGTTGAGCTCGACGTGCGTCCCGAGGCGCTTGCGGCCATAGCCAAGCGCGCCATCAAGCGCCGCACCGGTGCGCGCGGACTGCGCTCCATCGTTGAACAGGCCTTATTGGGCACCATGTATGAACTTCCCTCGCAGAAGAACGTCAAACGGGTAGTGGTCGACGAGAACGCCGTCACGGGAAAGGGAACGCCCCTGCTCATTTATCAGGACGAACAGGACGCAGACGATGCCCCAACCGGCCAGGACGCGCCCAAGAAACTAAAGGATGCAGCGGCATAAGTAATTGACTAGAATAACCTTACATACTTTAGGTATTCGGGGTTGCTGTCTTGAAAATTTGGCCATCGTCACTACATACAGCTACAGGTAGTACTAAAAAGGGAGGCCTTGGCTTCCCTTTTGCATCCAGCGGTCAATTTTAAGGAATTTACTATGTCTGCAAGCCAGATTCTTTCTTCGGAACCCACGGACTTGCCGCTGTTGCCCTTGCGCGACGTCGTGGTATTTCCGCACATGGTGATTCCTCTTTTTGTTGGACGCCCCCGCTCCATCAAGGCTCTTGAGCTTGCCATGGAAGCCGGCAACAACATCATGCTGGTGGCCCAGAAGTCCGCCGGCAAAGACGATCCCACCCCTGATGACTTGTACGAAATCGGATGCGCTGCAAGCATTCTACAAATGCTCAAGCTGCCTGACGGCACGGTGAAAGTGCTGGTCGAGGGGTTGCAGCGCGCCCGCATCCAGAAAGTCAGCGATGCCGACACCCACTTTGTTGCGAGTGTCGTGTCCGTGGACCCGGAAGCCGACGAAGGCGCCGAATCAGAAGCGCTACGCCGTGCTGTGGTCGCTCAGTTCGAGCAGTACGTCAAGCTCAACAAGAAAATTCCGCAAGAGATTCTTACGTCGCTGACGGGCATCGACGATGCCGGCCGCCTGGCCGACACCATCGCCGCCCACTTGCCGCTGAAGCTCGAGCAGAAACAGCAAATGCTGGAAGTCACCGGCACGTCGCAACGACTGGAAAGCCTGCTCTCCCAGCTCGAATCCGAAATCGACATCCTCCAGGTCGAAAAGCGCATTCGTGGCCGCGTGAAGAAGCAAATGGAGAAAAGCCAGCGGGACTACTATCTGAATGAGCAGGTCAAGGCCATTCAGAAGGAGCTTGGCGAGGGCGAAGACGGCGCCGACATCGAGGAACTCGAGAAGAAGATCGCTGCGGCGCAATTGCCTAAAGAAGCGCAAAAGAAGGCCGACGCAGAACTCAAGAAGCTCAAGCTGATGTCGCCCATGTCCGCTGAAGCCACTGTGGTTCGCAACTACATCGACACGCTTATCGCTTTGCCATGGCGTAAGAAGAGCCGGGTGAATAACTCCATTTCGAATGCCGAAGGCGTTCTCGATGCGGATCACTACGGGCTCGAAAAGGTTAAGGAGCGCATCGTCGAATACCTGGCGGTGCAACAACGTGTCGACAAGCTGAAGGCCCCCATCCTATGTCTGGTTGGGCCTCCGGGCGTCGGCAAGACTTCGCTGGGCCAATCCATTGCCCGCGCCACGAATCGCAAGTTCGTGCGCATGGCCCTGGGCGGCGTGCGTGACGAAGCCGAAATTCGTGGCCATCGGCGCACCTATATTGGCTCCATGCCGGGGAAAATCCTGCAGAACATGACCAAGGTAGGCGTTCGCAACCCCTTGTTCCTGCTCGACGAAATCGACAAAATGGGGGCCGACTTCCGTGGCGATCCATCGTCGGCTTTGCTCGAGGTGCTGGATCCGGAACAAAACCACACGTTCCAGGATCACTACGTGGAAGTCGACTTCGACCTTTCCGACGTGATGTTCGTGGCAACAAGCAACACGCTCAATATCCCGCCGGCGCTGCTCGACCGCATGGAAGTGATACGTCTTTCCGGTTACACAGAAGACGAAAAAGTGCATATTGCCTTCGATCATCTGCTACCCAAGTTGATGAAGAACAATGGTGTGCAGGCGGGTGAAGTCACCATAGACGAGTCGGCGATCCGCGACATCGTGCGTTACTACACCCGCGAGGCTGGGGTGCGCGCGCTGGAACGTGAAATGAGCAAGATCTGCCGCAAGGCCGTCAAGAAAATGCTCGAGACCAATCCGCCGGTGCGAGTACGTGGCCGTAAGGTCGCTGCGAGCGTAGCGGGCGAGGGCTTGACCGTCACATCGGAAAACCTTGCTGACTTCCTGGGCGTGCGCCGCTTTAATTACGGCATGGCCGAAAAGGAAAACAAGGTCGGTCAAGTGACGGGTCTTGCGTGGACGGAAGTGGGTGGCGATCTGCTGACGATCGAAGCGGCTGACATGCCAGGTAAAGGTGCGGTATTGCGTACCGGATCCATTGGCGATGTCATGAAAGAGTCAGTGGAAGCGGCGCGTACCGTCGTCCGTGCCCGAGCCCAGAAGTGGGGAATCCCCAACACGTCTTTCGATAAGCGGGACATTCACGTGCACTTTCCCGAAGGCGCAACGCCCAAAGACGGCCCGTCGGCAGGCATTGCCATTACCGTTGCCATGGTGTCGGCGTTAACCGGTATCCCGGTGCGTGCCGATGTCGCAATGACGGGCGAGATCACATTGCGCGGGGAAGTCCTGGGTATCGGTGGGCTTAAGGAAAAGCTGCTGGCGGCCCATCGTGGCGGAATCAAGGTTGTCATGATTCCGGAAGAGAACGTCAAGGATCTGGCGGAAATTCCAGATAACGTGAAGAACCACTTGGAGATCATTCCAGTGCGCTGGATCGACCGTGTCCTTGAAGTGGCGTTGCAGAACATGCCTACGCCGTTGTCAGACGAAGAAGTCGCGCGTCTGGCAGCCGAGGCCGTCGCTAAAGCGAAGCCAGCCGAAGAATCTTCGACTGGTGGGGTATTCACGCACTAGGAATTCAGCGTCAGGCAGGTTGTGGAATGGGGGACGGGGCTTGGTCAGCCGGATAATGCACACGCATTTCGGCACGGCCAAACTCCAGTCCCTCTTCTTGTATTTGGTGCATGATACTGAAGTTGATTTCCTGCTGTATGTCCATGTAGCGCGTGTAGTCAGAGCTCAGGACGTAATAAACCACTTCGTATTCCAGGCCCCGTTCGCTGAACTGAAGCAGGTGCGCGCGGTCGAACCGCGTTCCCTCGATAGCCATGATTGCCTTTTTGACGTTTGCGACGATAGCCTGCGCCTGGTCCAGCTTCGCGCCATAGGCAACGACAAAGCGGAAGGCGATGCGACGCAATTCCATGCGTTTGTAGTTCTGGATCGTCTGCTTGAGGAGTTCTGTGTTCGAACATACGATTTGTTCGCCGCCCAGACTTCTGATGCGCGTGCTTTTCAGGCCAACATGTTCGATGTTGCCGGCAATAGCCCCCACTACAATGAAGTCGCCGGGCTCGAAAGGTTTATCCAATCCGATGGAGATAGAGGCAAACAGGTCGGCCAGGACTACTTGAGCCGCCAGCGCGACTGCCACGCCCCCTATGCCCAGACTGGCCACAAAGGCGGTGATATTGATACCCATGTTATCGAGCACGGCAAGCACCGCAACCGCCCACAACACCGCCCTGGCTGCAAAGGCGACGATAGTCATGGTGACTTTGTTCACGTCTGTATGCCGAGCCAGGTGACGATCGATACTGAACGTGATGGCGGTACTGGCCCAAAGCGTGACCTGAAGCACGACAGCGACGAACCATAGCTGAGACAAACCAAGTTGCCACGCAACCGGCATATCGAGCATTTTAACGCCGATAAGCAGCGATACCACCACCAACGCGAACGCCGTGGTGCTACCTACGGCTCCAAAAAAAATGCGGGATGCGGAGGTTTGCGATGAGTCGTTCGGGCGGCGTAGCCGTTCCCGCACAATGCGTCGCACCCAGAACAACGCCGCCAGCACGGTCATTGATACCGCCAACGCCAATAACCAGTTCCATACGGGAATAGAGAATAATTCTGTTTTCAACAACCAGTCTTGCATGCCGCTCCTTAGCTCGATTCAGATTCGTTTGACTGGTAATCAGCACGATTACCAGCGATCAGTATAACGGCAGGGCGCGGAGCTGGGAGGGTTACGGACGCGTCAGCGCACCCGCCTGTCCAGGCGGATGCAAGGATACGGGATTACAACGCAGGCAAGTGTCAGTGCAACGACGACGTGCGGATGAGCCCAACTGCAATCCCTTCAAGCGAAAAATCGTCGTCGGGGCCGACAATAATAGGCGCAAAGTCCGGGTTCTCGGGTAGCAGTTCAATGCGCTTGCCCGTTCTTGAGAAGCGTTTGACGGTGACATCTTCGCCCAATCGGGCGACCACGATTTGGCCATGCCGGGCTTCTGGAGATTTCTTGACGGCAAGCAGGTCGCCATCGAGAATGCCGGCGTCGCGCATGCTAAGCCCGCTGACACGCAGCAGATAGTCTGGCGTCTGGCTGAACAGTGACGGTTCTATACCGATTTCGCGTTCGACGTGTTCGGCCGCCAGTATGGGGTGACCAGCCGCCACGCGGCCTACCAGGGGGATTAGCAGCTGATTTAATGCCTTGGCTGCGTGATCCAGCAGACCATGGCGTGAGGCTTCTTCCGGAGACGGGGCCAGCCGTATGCCCCGGGACGCGCCGGCGGTAAGTTCGATGGCCCCCTTTCTGGCCAAGGCCTTAAGATGATCTTCAGCGGCGTTGGCCGATTTGAAGCCCAATGCACGTGCAATTTCAGCGCGCGTGGGCGGAAAGCCGGTGCGCACGATTTCGCTGCGGACAAGATCAAGAACTTGCTGTTGACGCGCGGTAAGCTTGACGGCCATGAGATTCCAGACTGTGTTTATGTACAGTTTTGATTTTGCAACAGTTTGGGGGAAAGATCAAGTGCTTATGGGACTGGGGGGCTGGTATCTTGGCATTGTGTCCGGTATCTGAATCGGCGCTGCGTTCTATTGCATCGGTGTCTGGTATTTAAACCGGTGCCGGTGACGGGGGCTGGGTGGGCTCCAGACGGCTCGCGGTCAAGGCGTTGCCTTGACTACCCGCGCGTCGCACTGCGCTT
>CAZONP010000150.1:0-6524 GCA_964581155.1 uncultured Candidimonas sp.
GGGTCGGAACCAGCCATCTTCTCGATCAATATTGCGCGGATCCGCATATCCTTAACCCGTCACTTCGCTGTTCAAGCGGGCGCGACGCATGGCAACGGACGATGGCTTCCCGCCACGCCGACCATCTGGTTTCGCTTGCTTAATCCCCAGCCGCCACGCTAAGCTAACCTCACCCATACGGCCCACTGCAGGCCCGCAGCTTGCCCACCGCCTTAGGCATCGTAGAACCCAGCCAGAAGGGGATGATTTTGCGACTCGAAAATTCTGGTATTGCGCCTGTTACCTTCATCGGTTCCGCCGTCATCGCGCTCGGCCTCATCATCTATGCTTCCGTGCTTCCGGAATCGGCCGCCGCCGTTTTTTCCGGCGCGAACGCCTGGATCATCGCGGAAGCGGGCTGGTTCTACATGCTGTCGGTCGGGATCTTCGTGATCTTCCTGCTGGGCTTGGCCATGAGCTCTTTGGGCAAGGTCAAGCTGGGTCCCGACGATTCTGTACCGGACTATAAATACGGCACCTGGGTAGCCATGCTGTTCAGCGCGGGCATGGGTATTGGCATTGTGTTCTTCGGCGTTGCCGAACCCATTATGCATTTCTCGCAGCCGCCCGATGCCATCCCTCGTTCGGCGCAGGCCGCCCGCGATGCGATGGGCATCACGTTCTTCCATTGGGGCGTGCATGCGTGGGCGATATATGCGGTTTTGGGCCTGTCCTTGGCGTATTTCGGATACCGGCGCGGCCAGCCGCTTGCCATCCGATCCGCCTTCCATCCGATCGTAGGTGACCGCATCCATGGACCGTTAGGCGACTGCATCGATATCTTCGCCGTGGTCGGCACGTTGGCCGGACTCGCCACATCGTTGGGTTTGGGCGTTTCACAATTGAACGCCAGCATGAGCTACTTGTTCGACATACCGCAAACGCTGTTCACACAGCTTATTCTTATCGGTATTGTGACGGCGCTGGCCACTGTGACGGTCGCAACCGGCCTGGATAACGGAATCCGGCGCCTGAGCGAACTGATCATCATTGTTTCCGGCGTTTTGATGCTGCTTATTGTCATTCTTGGCCCGACACGGTTTCTGCTTGGCGCGCTGGTCGAGAATATTGGCATTTATCTTCACACCTTTGTATCGCGCACCTTCCATGTCTACGCCTACGAGCCAACCAAATGGGTAGGCGACTGGACGATATTTTATTGGGGCTGGTGGATATCGTGGTCGCCCTTCGTCGGGATGTTCATTGCCCGGATATCGCGCGGCAGGACCATTCGCCAATTCTTGCTGGGAGTGCTTTTCGCACCGGCCGGCTTCAGCTTCATCTGGTTCACCATTTTCGGTGATCTGGCTATATGGCTTGACATGCATGTGGCCAATGGGCAGATTGCCGAGACGGTGGCGAGCAACATGCCCATCGCGCTATTCACCGTCTTCGATTACATGCCGTGGTCCCAACTGCTTGCTTGGATGACGGGCTTGCTGGTTGCCGTGTATTTCGTGACCGCATCCGACGCCGGTGCGCTGGTGGTGGCGATGATCACGTCCAAGGGCAGTGAGGAACCTGCCTTGTGGCTGCGGGTTTTTTGGGCGCTGTCCTGCGGGGGCGTGGCGGGCTGCCTGTTATTGGCGGGAGGTCTGGAGGCCTTGCAGGCTGCCGCTGTAATAGCCGCCTTGCCGCTTTGCATACTCATGCTGGTCATGTGTTACGGCATTTTGAAGGGTCTGCGCGATGAAGTCAGCATTCTGGCAAGCCATAGTCTGCCGATAGCGCCACTGATGAGTTCCCAGGGTGGCATGTCGCTACGGCAGCGCCTGACACATATCGTTAGCCATCCAAGCAAGGCGCGAGCCAACGAATATATTGCCAAGGAGGTGTTGGCTGCGTTTACCCTGGTGGCGTCGGAACTACAGAAACGCGACATTGTTGCAGAGGTTGTGCACTTGGACGATGGCGCGCAACTTATCGTCCACCATGGCGACGTGACTCAGGACTTCATCTATGCAGTGCGGCTAGTCAGCCAACCCATACCGGCGTTTGCATTGTCTGAAGCAGCACGTCGCGAAGGCGAGAAGAAACGGTTTTACCGTACCGAGGTTTTCTTGAACAAGGGTGGTCGCGGTTACGATATTTATGGATATAGCAGTGATCAGGTGGTGGCCGATATCGTCAATCATTATGATCGCTTTCGCCATTATCTTTATGTGTTGGATCCGCACACGACCATGTAGGCATTGAGGCTCCCTTGCGGTGGCTGAACCTTCACTCGTTAAACCGTCGCCGATATCGTCACCAGCTTTTGAAGCACCGGATTCGTGTTGCTTTCCAGCCAGGCCAATCCGTGTTGTATCCGGCGGGTGCCGGCCGGCAATGGTCGGTAGACGACCCCCTCAATATTCAACGACTGAACTTCCTCAGGGATAAGGCCGATGCCCAGGCCTGACGCGATCAGGCATAGCAAGGTTTGCGAGGCCTCGGATTCGCGAACGACGCGCGGTACAAAGCCGGCGTCCGTGCAAATCGTTTCCATCATCTGCCGCAAGTGAAATCCCTGGCCCGAGGGATACGCGACGAAGGCTTCGCCTTGCAACTGCGACAAACTTAGTTTTTTTGCTGACGCCAGGCGGTGTGAGGAGGGAAGCGCAATGGCAAATTCACTTTCGGTGAAGACCTGGGACGCAATGCCTGGTCCCAAGACGGGCAGGAAGCAGAGAATGGCGTCCAGCTCGTGCTCAAGCAGCTTCAAGCGCAAGGCGCCTGTGGGCAGGGGCCCCAGGATGTCGGGGGTTACGTCGGGATAGGCGCGGCGGAAGCGGTTTAGCAGACCAGGGAGCTGGGCCTGGCTTGCGCGGCCGGTGTAACCGAGCCGTAGCCGTCCGACTTCGCCGCGCTCGGCGCGTTGGCAGGCCTCAACCGCTGTGGTCAAGTCCTGCAATAGCGGCCGGACGTGATCCAGAAAAACCCGCCCAGGCTCGGTAAGCGCCACTTTACGGGTGCTGCGGTCGAACAGCCGCACGTCTAATTCACGCTCAAGTTCCTGGATGCGCTGGCTTAGCGGTGGCTGGGCAATGTGCAGGCGCAGGGCGGCGCGCGTAAAGCTCATTTCTTCCGCAACGACGATAAAGCTTTGAAGATGCCGCAATTCCATGGTGCCTCCGCGCGATTAAGACTTCACCAGTATATATTAGCCATCAAATATGTATTAGACATCTTAATACTTCATGGCTACGCTACTGCTTGGCTATTCATTTACGTCTTCGACGGGGTTCTTCATGACAGTTCTTACCGGGCGCGTCGCGCTAGTAACCGGCTCTACCAGCGGCATCGGGCTTGCTTTGGCGCGACGGTTTGCGGCAGCGGGGGCGCAACTTGTACTGAACGGCTTGGCCAATCAGGACGAGGCGGAAGCCTTGTGCGAGGCCTTCGAAAGCGACTATGGACTACGTCCTTCGTTTGCCGCCTGCGATCTGCGCGACTACGTGCAGATCGAACAAATGATGGCGGATCTGAACACCCGTTATGGCGCGCTGGATATTCTGGTGAACAATGCGGGGATTCAGCACGTCAGCCCTATCACTGAATTTTCGCCGCAGGTGTGGCAAGACATGCTGGCGATCAATCTGTCGGCCAGCTTTCATACGATACGCACGGCGCTGCCCGCCATGCGCGAACGAAACTGGGGGCGTATCGTCAACATGGCGTCCATAAGCGGCTTGCGAGGCCGCGCGGGTAAGGTTGGCTATAACGCGACGAAGCACGGGCTGATCGGACTGACCAAATCCGTCGCGATTGAAACCGCGCCTACGGCCATTACCTGCAACGCCATTTGTCCTGGCTGGGTGCACACTCCGCTTGTGCAGAAGCAGATCGACGCATTGGCCCTTCGCGATGGCGTGGATAACGAGACGGCAACCCAGCGTTTGATTGGCCTGCGACAGCCGTCGGGGCGGTTCGTGACGGTGGACCAGATTGCCGAGCTGGCCTTGTTCTTCTGTTCGCCGGCGGCGTCGGAAGTGCGTGGCGTGGCATGGGCCATGGACGGCGGCACCACGGCTCAATAAGGCGGAAATAATGACTATCGATCATACACACGACATTGGCCGCATCAGCTGGGTTGCCGGCGCCACAGGCCATCCCGAGTTTCCCTTGCAGAATTTGCCCATGGGCGTTCTGAATGAGGGTTTGGGCCGCATTGCCGTGGCCATCGGCGATTTTGTGCTGGATGTGAAGGCGGCACTGGACGCCGGATTGCTCGGCGAATTGGACGTGCGGGCGACCCAGGCGCTGCGCGCGCATCGGTTGAATGCCTGGATGGGCCTTGATGCGCCGACCCGCAAAGCGATCCGTCATGCAGTATTTGCGCTTCTTGAGCGAGGCAGCGCTGCCGAGGCGCATCGCGCGCTCATCTTGCGTCCTCGTTCCGAATGTCAAATGGCGCTCCCTGCGGATATCGGCGATTACACCGATTTTTATGGCGGCATTCATCACGCCATAAAGGCGGGCAGCGTGTTCCGGCCCGACAACCCCTTGCTGCCCAACTATAAGCATCTGCCGATTGCCTATCATGGTCGCAGCTCGTCGATCACGGTCTCGGACGAGACGGTGCGCCGCCCTTGGGGACAAGTCGGCTGGCAGGAGGGGTCTCGTCTGCAGCTTAGTGATCGCATGGACTTTGAGCTGGAGCTGGCGATGTGGGCCGGGCCGGGCAATGAATTGGGCCAACCGGTATCGGTCCCCTCCGCAGCCGCGCATATTGCGGGATTCGGATTGTTCAACGACTGGTCGGCGCGTGACATCCAGGCGTGGGAGTATCGGCCTTTGGGTCCCTTCCAGGGCAAGAATTTCGCATCGACCGTATCGCCGTGGGTCGTCACGACCGACGCAGTGGCGCCGTTTCGCGCCGCCGCAATGCCGCGCGGGGATGTCGATCCCCCCGTGCTGGATTATCTGTTGGACTCCGGGGACCAGAAGCAGGGCGCGGTTGGCGTTCACCTGGAAGTCTGGCTGTCCACCGAAACGATGCGTGCCCAGAACATGCCCGCGCACCGGCTGGCGCACTCTCATACAAAACATTTGTATTGGACGCCGGCCCAGATGGTGGCGCAACACACATTGGGCGGCTGCAATCTGCGACCAGGCGACCTTATGGCCACTGGCACGATTTCGACGCCCGATGATTCCGGAAATGGCAGCCTGCTTGAGCAGACGATGGGCGGGACGCGCCCTATTGGTTTGCCCTCGGGCGAGAAACGCATGTTTTTATGCGATGGCGACGAGATTACCTTGCGCGGCTATTGCGAGCGTGACGGCTTGTATCGCATAGGTTTTGGTGAGTGCCGTGCCCGGATAGAGCCGGGTATGGCGCGCTGAGCGTAGTTATTAAATCCACAACTGCTTTTTTGCATCTAAAGGGGACAGAATCATGAAGAAATTACTTACCACGGGTTTGGTCGCAGCATTGGGCTTTGCCAACACCGCCGCACTTGCCGCAAACGATTATCCCGATCAGCCCATACGGCTTATTGTTCCGTATTCGGCTGGTGGCGTCACCGACCTGGTCGGACGGGCCTTGGCGGACCAAGTCGGCAAGCGCCTGGGGCAATCGGTCGTGGTCGAGAACAAGACCGGTGCAAATGGGACCATGGGCGCGATCCAGATGCTGACCGCCAAACCCGATGGCTACACCATTACGATGGTGCCCATCGGCATTTATCGCATGCCGCACATCACCGGCGCGTCGTATGATCCCGCCAAGGATTTCACCTATATTTCGCAGGTGGCGGGCTATGACTATTACGTTGCGGTCAAGGCCGACTCTCCGTGGAAGACGATTGACGAATTCGTGGCCTATGCCAAGAAGAATGTCGATGCCATCTCCTACGGTACGCCGGGCGCTTACAGCAGCCAGCATATTGCGATGGTCCAGTTGGGAGAAGTCGCCGACGTTAAGTGGACGCATGTGCCGTTCAAGGGCGAGGCCGATGCGCTTACCGGTGTGATGGGCAAGCATATTCAGACACTGGTCGGCGCCAGCGGCATTCTGCCGTATGTGGCAAGCGGCGACATGCGCGCATTGGCCGCGCTGGGCGAAACGCGGTCCAAAATGCTGCCGGATGTGCCGACGTTGAAGGAATCAGGCTACGACGTGGTGCATACGTCGGCGTTCGGGATCGTTGGTCCGAAGGGCATGCCGGAGGATGTCGTGAAGAAAATCGACGGCGCCATCGGCGAGGTCATGAGCGACCCCGCCTTCGTGGACCAATTGATCAAGTTTGGCGTTTCGCCGCTGTATCTTGATCATCAAGCGTATACGGCCTCGGCGATGCGCAGCGTGGTGGACGAAAAGAAAACCATAGAAAAGCTGGGTGATATCGCTACGAAGTAAACCAGCGTCGCTCGTAAAGGCTGGCGGCCCGGTAACTTTGTTATTGATCCGGCGCCGCAAGCTTCGCGTGCAGTTCCGCCTTCAGGTCCGGGTCCAGCTTCAGGCTGCGGGCCAGCTCGTCCAGGTAGGCGCGTTCCATGAA
>CAZONP010000151.1:0-6519 GCA_964581155.1 uncultured Candidimonas sp.
TGGACGGGGGGTAGTGGGAGTGGCCGTGGGGGTGGTGGAGTGAGTGGGTGGTGAATACTAAAGGGCTGGCAGTGCTGCGCACCAGTGGCAGCGCTATCCCGGCCATGGCCGGGTTGAGCCCCGGACGGTAAGTGTTGCCGGGAAGCGCGACGCTGGGGTGTCGGGCAGTGGCGGCACGCTGCCGTCGATTTGTGCCAGCAACGAGCTGATCACGTAGGTTCCCATTGCCTGGACCGGAAGGGATACAGTCGTCAAGCCTTCACCGACCAAATCGAACCATTCTGGATCACCATAGCCAACTAGCGAAACGTCTGTAGGGACGTGCAGGCCAAGGCTGCGCAGCGCCTTGAGTGCTCCGATGGTAAGGCTTGAACTACCAATTACCAGGGCGGTGGGTCGTTCAGTCCGGCTCATCATGGCATGAACGGCATGGTGAGCATACTCGGGCCGAGGCAGTCCGACGGCAATGGATTGGCTCTGCAGACTGTTCGACCGCAGTGCGTCCAGAAAGCCTTCAA
This sequence comes from uncultured Candidimonas sp., assembly GCA_964581155.1. Lineage (GTDB taxonomy): Bacteria > Pseudomonadota > Gammaproteobacteria > Burkholderiales > Burkholderiaceae_B > Pollutimonas. The sequence continues at coordinate 519 of CAZONP010000151.1, forward strand.
GTCGATCGACGCCGCAGCTGAAGTCCGTGGTTGTCCCGACATAACCAATATGACGGTGGCCATAGTTGATCAGATGTAGTGTGGCAGCCCGAATTGCGCCGGTGTCGTCAATAACTACCGCCTCCTTATGGATATTGGGGTGTTGACGGACCAGCTGAGTGGCCCGAATGCCGGACACTAAAGATAGGGTTTCAGGTTTTGGCGACGATGTCGGAGTGATGATGATTCCAGCCGCGCGTGACACTACGAAGGCGCGCAAGTCACGTAATTCGCGTTCAGGGTTGTCTTCGGTGACACTTAGTGCCAGCTGCAGGCCTCTTTCTATTGCAGCATCTCCAACAATTTTTGCTATCGAGGCATAGAAGCTATTCAGGATGTCCGGGATGATGAGTCCGATGAGCGGGCTCTGCATGTTCTTCATGTTACGGGCGGGCCCGTTAGGAACGTATCCCATGGCTTTAGCTACTTCCCGAACACGGGCACGGGTCGATTCACTGATCTTAGGATGGCCGGATAGCGCCCGCGACACAGTGCTATACGCCAGGTTTAACTCGTTGGCGATGTCCTTGATCGTAACGTTTGCGTTCGCCGCGCTACTCACGTTAGCCACGGTTGAGTGCTTGCTTGCCATTCTTCGAATCTGTTAATTGCATCCTGCCGCGCCAATGTGGCACTGATTTCGTCCTTGCCCTCTAGCAATGCCTGTCTGCGGCCCGCGTCGATATTGAACTTGTAGACGATACCATCTGGCCCGATAACTTGGTTTGCCTCGAGATCGATAACTGTAGAGCTTCCATCGCCGGTGAGTGCCTGCCGCATAAGTGCATCAACTTGAGTTTCCGCCAGAACCACAGGTAGCAGGCCATTCTTCAGACAGTTTTCGTAGAAGATGGAGCCGTAGCTAGAAGCAATGATCGCGTGTATGCCATAGTCCAAATGCGCCCACACAGCGTGTTCGCGGGACGATCCGCAACCATAATTGGACCGGGCGACAACCACTGATGCGTGAGCGTACGCCTGTTGATTCAATGTGAAATTTGGATCTTTGCGGCCTTCCGACTCGTACCGCCAGCCGCCGAAGAGTCCCGCGCCGAGGCCAGCTCTTTCGACCGTGATGAGCCAGCGCTGCGGAATGATGGCATCTGTATCAACGTTGTCTCTATCTATTGGTACCATGATGCCAGTATGACGGGTGAATGCTCGCATGTCAGGCTATCTCTCTATGGTCTGTGATGCAGCCTGAAATGGCTGCGGCGGCTGCGGTTTCTGGGCTGGCGAGATGTGTTCGCGCTCCTGGACCTTGTCTTCCTTCGAAGTTGCGATTCGAGGTGGATACGCACCGCTCCCCGGGGGCGACGCGGTCAGCGTTCATACCGACACACATGGAGCATCCCGACTCCCCCCATTGGAAGCCCGCGTCGATGAAAACGAGGTGCAGCCCTTGTCGTTCTGCTTCACGTTTGACTCGCTGCGATCCTGGGACGACGAGCGCTTTTACGTTCGAGTTGACGCGCCTGCCCTGTACGACGCGGGCAGCGCGCTGCAAATCGGAGAGTCGGCCATTGGTGCAAGAGCCGATGAAGACTCGTTGTATAGGTAGGCCTTGTATTTCTTCACCAGGGACCAGGCCCATATATTCGTACGCTTTGCGAATAATCTCTCGTTCCATCCCAGAGGCCGTCCCCGGAATTTCGGGCATGCGCTCGTTGACGCTTATTACTTGGCTTGGGTTCGTGCCCCACGTAATTTGCGGAGCATCCAGACTTATATCCAGGGCCGCCTCGGCATCGTATTGCGCGCCGGGATCTGACCTGATTTCTGCGAACGCGCGGGAAAGATCTCGGTCCGGTATAAGATTTCGACGACGTGTGCCCAGATAGGCAAGGGTGACAGCATCGGGCGCGATGAAGGCGGTTCGTGCACCGAACTCGATGCCCAGATTGCACAGCGTCATCCGCTCTTCCATGGCCAGAGCAGCGACGAGCGGTCCATCCAATTCAACGAAGCCGCATTGGGCACCCTGTACGCCAATTCGCCGTAAAAGATGCAATGCCAGATCCTTCGCTCCAACGCCAGGGGAGAGCGTTCCATTGAGCGTCAGTCGCATTGAGCGCGGACGTTGCATCACGAGCGTCTGAGTAGCCAGAACGTGTTCTACCTCGGAAGTACCGATGCCCCACGCCCACGCGCCTAGCGCCCCGAGGGTGCAGGTGTGGCTGTCCCCACAAACCACCGTCATGCCAGGTAGGATCAGCCCGAGGTCCGGTGCAGTTACGTGCACAATTCCCTGCTCGGGATGACCGATCCCAAAATGTTGGATTCCATAGTGCATTGCGTTCTCGCGCAGAGCCACAATCATCTCCTTGCCACCGGGCACGGTCTCCTCGTTGCGGCCCAGAGATGTGGAGACGATGTGGTCGGCTACAGCGACGGTGCGCTCGGGTCGCCGCACGGTGCGCCCCGCCTGTTTTAATCCAGCGAATGCCTGAGGGCTGGAGAGGTCATGCACCAGATGCCGATCAATAAAGACCAAGGAACGGCCGTCCGGCAGTTCTTCGACCACATGCGCCTTCCATAACTTATCAAAGGCAGTCATGGGCGGGCCCTTGTAAGCGGCAGCGAGGCTCGATTGAGGCATACGTTTGCTCTAAGTTATCTGAGAAATCAGCAATGGGACAGTTCGTAAGTACAGGTATACAGTTGCTTTCTGTGAAAATCGCATTGTACACTAGTGCAAACGTATGCACTCAGACATGCGCCCAACCGAGGAGACACCATGAAGACAATCGTTCGGACTTTAGTGTTTGCTTTCACCATGAGCATCGGGGCCGGCGCTGCGCTGGCGGCCACGAACTACCCAGATAAGCCGATTCGGCTGGTGGTTCCATTTTCAGCTGGAGGCACCAGCGATGTACTTGCCCGTGCGGTAGGCCAACGCTTGGCGGAGTCCCTGGGACAGCCAGTGGTCGTGGAGAACCGGCCCGGTGCGAACGGGAATATTGGCAGCGCCTTGGTCGCGAAAGCCTCCCCGGACGGCTATACCCTATTGCTTGCAGCAGACGGCACGATGGCGATCAATCCAAACCTCTATTCAGACTTGAGTTTCTCGCCCATACGCGATTTTGACGCTGTCTCGCGCGTCGCCGTCGTTCCGCTCGTAATTGTCGCGACAACGTCTCTGCCGGCTAATACGGTTCCAGAACTGATCGAATTGGGAAAGACCAAAGAACTTGACTTTGGGTCTGCCGGCACCGGAAGCATGGGGCACCTTTCCGGCGAGCTTTTAGCTCATAAGGCGGGTATAAAAATGAACCACATACCCTATAAGGGCGGTAGTCAGGCCGTCGGAGATGTGGTTTCCGGGCAGATTCCTTTGCTCTTCACCGCGATGCCGGTGGTCGACGGCTTGATTAAGACTGGGAAACTCAAAGCGATTGCCATGACATCCGCGCAGCGCTTCGCCGGAACGCCCGATATCCCGACGGTGCAAGAAGGCGGTGTGCCGGACTACGATTCACCGAGTTGGTACGGTGTCATGGCGCCAGCCGGTACTCCCCCCGAGGTTCTCGACAAGCTCCAAACTTCTCTCGCGGCCATTCTGAATGAGCCGGATATGAAAGCGCGTATGCAAGAGTTGGGCGCTATCGCCGTTTCTGACAGCCGAGATGATTTCACCAGGTTGATTGCCTCGGACATTGAGCGTTGGGGCAATATCATCAAGGCCACCAATATCCAGATCCAATAGTTACGCAGATCGGAGATCCGGTATATGCGCATTACCGCCGTTCGAGAATTGTCTGTGCGATTGCAAGGCAACATCGCAAATTCGCTCGTTAATTTTTCAGAACATACCATTTCACTGGTGGCAGTTATCACCGACGTTATCAGAGATGGCAAGCCGCTGGTCGGATACGCCTTCGATTCGATCGGGCGTTATGCGCAGTCGGGACTGCTGCGCGAGCGATTCATCCCCCGGCTCCTCGCCGCTTCCCCCGATGAGTTGCTTGATATTTCGGGGGCTCGTTTTGACCCGGGCAGAGTGTCTGCCATTTTGATGCGGAACGAAAAACCGGGGGGGCATGGAGATCGTGCGGCTGCCGTGGGTGCTCTCGAATTGGCTTTTTGGGATCTGAATGCGAAGCTAGAGGATGAACCAGCCTACCAAACTTTAGCCCGCGCAATAGGCCGCCCGCTGGCGGCGACGGCTGCGGACATCCGTGTTCCGGTCTATGCTGCGGGCGGGTATTACTATGCCGAAGACGGACCCGCTCGACTAAAGCGAGAATTCAGCACCTACCTCGATGCAGGGTTCAAGAACTTCAAGATGAAAATCGGGGGCGCCGCTCTCAAGGAGGACCTGGAACGGATCGAAGCAGCAATATCCATCGTTGGAAGCGGCAACGCCCTTGCGGTGGATGCGAACGGTCGCTTTGACATAGCAACAGCCTTGGCATACGCAAAGGCTATTGAGCCCTACGCATTGCGTTGGTACGAGGAAATCGGCGATCCGCTGGACTATGACCTTAATCGGGAAGTCGTTTCGGCGTATTCGGGCAGGGTGGCGACAGGGGAGAACTTATTTTCCGTGCAAGATGTCCGAAACTTACTGCGTTACGGTGGTATGCGGCCAACTCTGGACGTATTCCAAATGGACCCTGGACTTGCTTACGGGATCACAGAGTTTTTTGCAATGATGAGGGCCCTGGAAGAGCACGGGTTCGGGCGCGAACATATGCATCCTCATGGCGGGCATCTTATCAATTTGCACGTTGCCGCAGGGTTGGGTCTTGGAGGGTGCGAAGCGTACCCCGGCGTATTCCAGCCGTTCGGGGGTTACCCTGCAGAGTGTCGTCTTTCCGATGGGTATGTAAGCCCAAGTGACGCGCCGGGATTCGGTCTTGAGCAGAAGCAGGAACTTGTGCCCTTCTTGAAGCAACTTAATATGGACGGCTGAGCCGGAAAACAATGAAGATAGCGATTGTCGGCTGCGGCGCAATGGGTTCGGTCTATGCGGGTTTACTGGGTAGCCGGGATAACGACGTGGTGGCGATAGACCGGTGGACGGAGCATATCGATGCCATTTGCCGCAATGGCCTGCATGTGACAGGCGCAAGCGGTGATCGGTGGGTTCCTCTGCGTGCATACTCGCAGGTTATCGACGAAGCGGTTGACCTCGTGATCATCGCGTCGAAGGCCGCCCAAGCTGGCGCAGCAGCGACTGATGCTCGGAGCCTCATTGGTCCGAAAACGGTAGTCCTCACTATCCAGAATGGTCTGGGCAGCGCCGACGAGGTTGCCAAGGCCGTTGGTCCAGAGCGGCTGATCGTCGGCATTGCGGCGGCATTCGGGGCTTCCTTACCGTCAGCCGGCCACGTTCACCATAACGGAATGGCTGCGATACGCATGGGGGCCTATGGCACGCTGAACCCAGAGACGCTTGAAAAAGTTGCTGCCGTGTGGCGGGACGCAGGCTTCAACGCGGAGCCAGTCGACGACGTCTCTGCGATGCAATGGGAAAAACTTATCTGCAACGTTGCTTATAGCGCTCCCTGCACTTTGAGTGGGTTGACTGTCGGCCAGGTAATGACCGATCCGGTAATTTCTCGGATCAGTATTGATGCTGCTACTGAAGCATGGGGTGTTGCAAGGGCTCGGAACATTGCTATTTCTGTACAGGATCCTAGTGAACACATCCGTGCCTTTGGCGCTAGAATTCCAAATGCCAAACCATCCGTAATGCTGGATCACGAGCGTGGTCGTGTAAGCGAGATCGATTACATCAATGGTGCAATCGAGAAGGAAGCTGCGAAGTGCGGCCTGCGGGCTCCCGTGAATTCCACGCTGACGGCACTGGTGAAACACCGTGAGCGCGCGTTCACTGGCTCACGGAAATGAGCAGTGACGGAAGTGTGGATTCCCCGGGGTCTTTGCGTTACGTGAACGAGTGGCTCCCACCACATTCGCCTATGTCGCGCCTTGAATCGAAGGCTATTCAAGTGGC
>CAZONP010000152.1:0-6508 GCA_964581155.1 uncultured Candidimonas sp.
ACTTCGGTGAGCGCAGCATAGAAGATGAGCAATACGCTGGGGGGAATGAGCACCCCCAACACGCCCCCGGCGGCGACTGCTCCGGCAGAAAGACGCGGGTCATAGCCGGCTTTCTTCATCTCGGGGATGGCTACCGAGCCTACGGTTGCGGCAGTGGCAACGCTGGATCCCGAAGTCGCCGCAAACCCGGCGCTGGTCAGTACGCTGGCCATGGCAAGGCCGCCCGGCCAGTGCCCTACCCATTTGCGCGCCACGCCAAAAAGCCTTTGGCCAATACCGGCATGATGCGCAAAGGCCCCCATTAGTATGAAAAGCGGGATAACCGTCAACAAGTACGAGGCCGACTGGTGGTACGAGAACGACTTAAGCCGGTTCAGCACAAAATCGAGATTCTCGATCATGACGATGCCGGTGATGCCGGCTATGCCCAGCGCTGCAAACACTGGTGTGCCGATCAACATCAGCCCAAATATCAGGCAGGTCGCTAGAATGGTGGCGGAAATATAATCCATGGGGTGTCTCGCTGGCCCGATGCCGACCGGGGCATGTTATTGGTTATGTTGGTGGAGCAACGCGAATGCGGTTAGTGCAAGGCCTTGCCCGAAGAAATGCCGTCGTCTATTGCCGGCAATTCGCCTGTGATGGCGGTCTGCAGGCACTGCAGAGCCATTTGCAAAAAGGCAAACCATAAACCGACTGCCAGCGCAATCTTGGCCCACCAGATGGGAAATTCGATATAGCCCCAGCGAAACTCACGAATCTCAAACGAATGCATGGCGTCCATGCTGGACGGAATGGCAAGCAGCAAGAGCAACAGCGCCGCCATGCCCCATGACACCGTTTCAAGAACACGGCGCACATTATGCGGCACCTTTTCAAGCAAAATCGTTACACGAATATGCGCGTTATCGCGTTTTGTCCACCCAAGCCCCAGGAACACAAGCAGCACCATGCTGAGCTCAGCCATTTCGAAGACACCCGATATGGAGCGGCCGGTAATGGCGCGGACGACTACATCCACTGTGGTGCCAAACATAAGAAACAGCAGGCATGCCAGGGCGATGATCCCAAACCAATTGGACAGGGTATTGAACAGACTTTCGAGGCGCTTCATTAAGACTCCGGTATCGGAGGACTGCGCCCCTGCGGGCGCAGTCGTTCTATCACGTTAGGAATCCGCTGCTCAGACGCCGAGCGCCAATTCAGACGGCCGCTTCAAGGTTCCGGCGGGATCGTGTTTGGCAATGGCAGCATCAACCAGTTTTTGCATTTGCGTGCCGTCTATTCCCGCGGGTTTGGCAACCTCGGCTTGCCACTTCTTGACCTGCGCCGGCTGCACGATTTCTGTTGCCGCCTTCTTTTGGTCATCGGAAAGCCGGTTGAACTTCACGCCTTCCGCTTTGGCCTTATCGACATACTTTTGGTTCAGGCCGCTCATGATCTCGGTATATTTCCCGGCATAGATCTCGGAAACGATATCGTTGCATATTGCCTGGATGTCGGACGGGAACGAATTCCATACATCGGTGTTGATCACAGTGGCCGAGGGCCCGTGAGGACCGTCGCCGATGTCGGTGAAGTGCGGCGCAATTTCGTGCAGCTTGTAAGCCACGGCGGTAATGAAGTCGAAACCGTAAACGCCGTCCAGCACCCCGCGCTCAAGGGCGGTATAGACCTCGGGGGCGGCCATGGGGACTGCCGTTCCGCCCAGACGCTCAATGACGTCCGTGGCGACGCCATAGCCGCGTATACGCAACCCCTTGATGTCTTCCAGCGAATTTATAGGCTTGCGGGTGATGAAGGGAGCGTAGTTCCAGTTGGTCCAATACATGACCTTGGAGCGATGGCGCTTTTCCCACTCGTCGCGCAAGGGTTGAAATTGCTCGTAGACGTCCCGGCAAACCAACTGCAAGGCATCGGCGCGCTGCATCTTGAAATACCATTCAAGCCCGCGCGTGACGGGAAGGTCGGCCTGATAGTATCCGGGAGAAATCAGCGACATCTCGGAAGTCTTGTCCCGCACTGCGGACAGATGTTCGCCAACTTTATTCAGCGATGCAGCCCAGTAGCGCCGAACGTTTACGACACCGTTCGACCGTTTTTCAAGTTCGCTTAAAAACCATTGGTCCAGCCCTGAAGGGCCTGCGGTTTCAGAGATATAACTGTCGAACTTGAACGAAATTTTGTCTTTCGCCGATGCGATGAAGGGAAAGCCTCCGACCGCCCCTGCGCCTGCGATGAGTCCCGCAGACTTTATGAATTCACGTCGTTTCATGTGTACTCCTCCGTTTTTCTAATGGACCTACAAACTAAATGACGGGCAAGCTGCGCCCACCTTATCCTGACGCATTGACCGTATCTCGCAATGCAGTCTTCAATATTTTCCCGTAGCTGTTTTTGGGCAGATCCTGGCAAAACACGTAGCGCTTGGGCTTCTTGAACGACGCGACCTCGGCCTTGCACCAGGCGTCCAGGGCTGCGGCGTCAACAGAAGCGCCAGTGCGGCTGACCACAAAGGCCACGACTTCCTCACCCCAATCAGGATGCGGGCTGCCCACCACGGCGACCTCGAAAACGTCGGGATGGCGGGAAAGCACTTCTTCGACTTCACGCGGGTAGATGTTGGTGCCGCCCGAAATAATCACGTCTTTGGAGCGATCGGTAAGCGTAAGAAAGCCATCTTCATTGAGAAAACCGATATCACCCGTGCGCAGCCAGCCATCGACCAGGGTTTCGAGCGTTGCCGGGCTATTGCGCCAATACCCCTGCATTACGGTATGCCCACGCACCAGCACTTCGCCGTGGGTGCCGGGCGGCACATCGAGCAAGCGCTCGTCGACAATACGCAGTTCAATACAGGATTGCGCCGTGCCGACCGAAGCTATGCGTTCGTCCCATTGCGGATGACCACGTTCGCCGACGAGTTCGCGGCGCATGGCTGTGATCGTCATTGGGCTTTCGCCTTGCCCGTAAATTTGTACGAGCTTCGGCCCCAAGACATCGAGCGCCTGGACGAAATCGGCCGCATACATTGGCGCGCCGCCGCATATGATGGTTTTTATGCCCTCGCCATCCGACCCGCTGGCTGTAGCCGCAGCGACCAGACGTTTGACCATGGTGGGTGCGGCGAACATCGATACGCCACCCAGGTGCTTTGCCAAATTCAGGATCTCGGCACAGTCAAACCCCCGGGTTTCGGGCACCACATGCCGGGCACCCATACGTACGAAAATGAAGTTGTACAGGCCGGCGCCATGCGACATGGGCGCGGCATAAACGACGGCGTCGTCCGGACTGACTTGGTCGACATCCACCGTATAACAAAGCGACATGGCGATCAGATTGTCATGCGTCAGCATGACGCCTTTCGGGCGGCCCGTGGTGCCCGAAGTGTAGAACAGCCATGCAAGAGTGTCGGTGTCCAGCGCGATAGGTGGGCTCAAGCCGATACCGCCATTCAGCATGCTTGCGTATTCAGGGGTATCGACACCGAGCTCGCGGCAGCCTTGCGGCAAACCGACGTCGCGCAGTGACAGACCGTCGTCGCTGAACAACAAGGAAGCTTGTGCGTTATCGGCGATCCATACGGCCTCTTTAGGATGCAGTTTGTAATTGATGGGCACAATGACCGCACCCGCCCACCACGCGGCGTACATAAGCACCAGTAGTTCTGTGCGATTTGGCATGTAAAGGGCAATGCGGTCGCCCGGCCGGATGCCATGAACGCGCGACAGGCTTTGCGCTACGGCGCAGGCCTGGGCAGCGAACTGACCGTAATTTGCCTGTAAGGCGGCACCCTGAAACAGAGCCGGGGCATCGGGTGTGAGCCGTGCACGCGCATACAACCACTGTGCGATATTCATGCCGCCTACGCCCGCTTTGCCTCGAGAATGCTGGCATAGTTGGCCACACCCGTGCCGCCCATGTTGAAGACCAGGCCCAATTCCGGAGCGTTGATCTGCATGTCGCCCGCCTGGCCGGTTAGCTGGCGAAACGATATGGCGTGCATGGAAACACCCGTGGCGCCCACCGGGTGGCCCTTGGCCTTTAGCCCACCGGACAGGTTTACCGGCAACGCGCCTCCGCGCATTACGATGCCATCGTCCAGCACCCGGTGGCCCTGCCCTTTCGGGGCCAGCCCCAAGGCTTCATATATCAATAGTTCGGCGATGGTGAAGCAGTCGTGGACTTCGGCGAAGTCGAGATCGGCGGTCGTGATGCCCGCCTTCTGCAAGGCTTGCGCCATGGCTTTTTGAGGGCCTTCGAAAGCAAGGAAGTCGCGCGACGACATGGGCAGGAGGTCGCTGACGTGGGCGGCGGCCCGAATGGCGACCTCTTTTTGAAACTGCTTTGCCCGCGCGGCACTGACCAGCACAACGGCTGCGGCGCCATCGGTAATGAGCGAGCAGTCCGACAGCCTCAATGGAGGCGCGATCAGCGGGTTCTTATCGGAAACCGTATTGCAAGCGTCGAAGCTCATTTCCCGGTGCATGTGCGCCAGGGGATTGGCCAGTGCGTTATGGTGGTTCTTGGAGGCAATGGCGGCCATGGCAGGCAACGGATCCTGGTAGCGATCGGTATAGGCCTGAGCCGCAACGGCAAATACTTGCGGAAAGCTGAGAGCCCGCTCTTCGGCGCTGTTCTGGTAGCCTGCGCCGGCCAAGGCGCGGGTGACCTCGGCAGTGCTGTTTGACGTCATCTTCTCGGCACCCACGACCAACACGACTTCAGCCTGCCCCGCCTGTATGGCGGCCATGCCGGCAAACAGCGCCGCGGCGCCAGAGGCACAGGCGTTTTCACACCGGGTGGCCGGCTTGAAGCGTAGGTCGGGCGATGCCTGGTGAATCAGCGACGATGCAAAGCCGTCGGGCACCATGCCGGAATTGAAGTGCCCAAGATACACAGCGTCTATTTCCGAAGCTTCAATTTGTGCATCGGCCAGCGCCTCGCGCGTGGCGGACACGATGAGGTCTTCAAGATTTAGTGCGTCGAGCTTGCCGAATTTGGTGTGGCCACTGCCCACGATGGACACGGTATGCGATGCCATGATGCCTCCTTGCGTTTGTTTTTTATATGTTGGGCCGGTAGCATACGTATGTCTATGCGTGCAACTACGTACTAACATACGTATAACCAGAGAGAACCATGCTCGATTCCCATCTCGAAGAACTGGCGTTTCGCGAATCGCCCGCGCCGCAAATCATCACCCGCAACCGCACCCTGCTTCGGTGCAACAAGGCCTTTGCAGCCCTGTTCGGTTACGAAGTCGAAGATCTGGAAGGGGAACTGATTTTGAAGCTCTACCCAAGCAGCGCGGACTATTACGAGATAGGCGAGCGCTGTCTGCGAGCGCTGCGCGTCAAGACAAGCTACGAAGATGAGCGGTTCATGCAGCACCGCGACAGGCAGATTTTTTGGGCGCGCGCGCGCGGTGTGACGCTGACGCCCGAACAACCATTCAATCTGATGATCTGGAGCTTCGAACGCATACACCACAATCAGACCAAAACGGCGGAACTGACGCGGCGCGAGCAGGAAATATCGGGCTACATCGTGAATGGCCTGACGTGCAAGGAAACGGCCCAGGCGCTGGGAATCTCGCACCGCACAGTCGAAGTACATCGCGGCCGGCTGATGAAAAAGCTGGCCGCCAAGAACACGGCAGAACTCGTTTCAAAAATTATTATGGTGACTAACCCGGAGCACTGAAGCTCGGGAGTGTTGCACCACAATTTATAGCGTACAGCGATTTCACCCCAGGAAGTGGACCGCCCCATTGCTAAGGTTATACATCGCACCCCTTATCGCGATTTTGCTCTGCTTCTCCAGATCGGCCAGTACCGGACTGTTCTTGCGTATCGTTTGCACGGTATGGACGACATTCGCCTGTGCGACGGCATTGACGAAATCGGGGTTGCGCGCGCTACGTTCCCCAGCAAACTGGGTGGCATTGACCGTTGGCATGATTTGCTCCAGCAGGCCCGTTAGGTTTCCCAGTTGCACTCCGTTGATCGCGCCTGCGATGGCGCCGCAGCCCGTGTGCCCCAAAACCAGCACCAGTTTCGCACCGGCGACTGCACAGGCATATTCCATGCTGCCGAGCAGATCTGCATTGGAGATATTGCCCGCGACCCGTGCCCCGAACACATCGCCGATACCAGCGTCGAAAACGATTTCCGCAGGCGCGCGCGAGTCGATGCAGTTCAGGATGACCGCTGCCGGGTATTGGCCTGTTGCCGTGGCTCTTTTCTGGGCCAAAAAGTCGTGCGATTGCATGCTGCCGCTGCGGAAGCGGTTATTCCCTTCACGCAGCATCTCGACGACTTGGCCGGGCGTCATGGCGTCACGTTGCTCCTTGGACAGCGAAGCGGCATGGGCAGTGGCCGGCAAGAAGGCCACCCCAGCCGCCATGGCGGCCCCAGCGCTTGCGCCGGCTTTAAGCCAGTTGCGCCTGCCATGGTTCTGCGGGAAGTCTTGGGTGCAACAGTCCTGAGCAATTTTCATCGAA
>CAZONP010000153.1:0-2023 GCA_964581155.1 uncultured Candidimonas sp.
CAAAAACTGGAAAATATCTCGCCCAGGAGGTCATCACTGGTGAACTGGCCGGTAATGACCGATAGTTCTTCGTGAGCCAATCGTAATTCTTCCGCAAATAAATCCAGCACGCGGTCATCGTGACTGGCGTGTTCGGCCGCCACGGCCAGGTGTTCGTCGGCGTTGCGCAGGGCGCGCATATGGCGTTCACGGGCCAGCCAGGGTGATTCCGTGCCTGGGTTCCATCCGGCTATATCCAGTAGAGTCTGACGCAGCGTGTCCAGACCGGCGCCCGTCTTGGCTGATATGCCCAATTCCCCTGTGGACTGCCGCGACGTCAGCAAATCCACCTTGTTGTAAACGCGCAGGACCGGCGTTCCTGCCGGGAGCCGGTGCGTGATGGCCGCATCGAGCTGGTCGTCCGGTGCGCGTGCGTCTTGCAGGTGAACGATGACGTTGGCCTTCTGGATTTCTTCCCATGTACGGGCGATTCCAATGCTTTCCACCGTGTCGTCGGTTTCGCGCAGGCCGGCGGTGTCAACGATGTGTATCGGCACGCCCTGTATATGAATTTGTTGCACGACTTTGTCGCGCGTGGTGCCGGCCACAGGCGTAACGATCGCGACGTCGTCGCCCGCCAGCGCATTAAGCAAGCTGGACTTGCCCACGTTAGGCTGGCCGGCCAGCACCACGTGCAGACCTTCGCGCAGGATGATGCCTTGACCCGCCTGGCGAATAAGAGCCGAAAGATCCTGCCGGATACTTTCCAGTGCCGGCCGTGCCTGGTACTTTTCAAGGAAGTCGATTTCCTCTTCCGGAAAGTCCAAGGTGGCTTCCACCAATGTGCGCAGGTGTACGATGCGGTCTTTCAAGGCGTTGACGTGCGCCGAAAAGGCACCGCTTAGCGACGCCATCGCGCTTCGCGCGGCGGCGCCGGAAGACGCCTCGATCAAGTCCGCAACCGCTTCGGCCTGCGCCAGGTCCAGCCTTTCATTAAGAAAGGCCCGATGTGTGAATTCGCCAGGGCCCGCATGGCGCAGCCCGAACGGCTTGCCCACTGCCAGACAATGCTCCAGCAGCCGCCGCAATACGGCGGGTCCCCCATGGCCTTGGAGCTCAAGTACGTCTTCTCCGGTGTAGGAGTGCGGGCCCTTGAAAAACAAGACGATGCCGGCATCGATGGCGTTGCCTTGCATATCGTTGAAGGGCAGGTAATGGGCGTGGCGCGGCGTTAGAGCGACCGGGAACAGTTTTGCGATCAGGCCTGCCAGATCGGCGCCCGAGAGTCTTACGACGCCTATGCCGCCTCTTCCGGGAGCGGTGGCGATGGCAACAATGGGTTCATGGGCGTTAAGTGTCATATGAGAGCGATGCCAGGGTTCGGGAAAAGCGTACTACTATTGGCGATTGTCAGTTTATCGTGTACACGTCTTGTGCACGCCTTATACCCGCGCAACGCCAATACCAGGAGCCATCATGCCATATCTCATCGAGACCTTCGACAAGCCCCATACCCAGGCATTGCGCCAGGCGCTGCGAGACAAACACTTGGACTATCTTGAAGACAACAAGCAACTGCTACTGGCCTGCGGTGCCAAACTCGAAGACGATGGCACCGGCGGCACGGGTAGTATCTACATTGTGGATCTTGAAACGCGCGCCGAGGCAGAGGATTTTGTGAATGCCGATCCATTTGCGGTAGGTGGCCTGTTCGAGCGTACGGTTGTCACGCGGTGGCGCAAGGCCTATCTGGATGGCAAGTGCTATCTGTAGTTACGGGCACCTGAAGCGCCGGCGTTGCTGCACTAAATTCCCATGTGTGCCTGCAATTGCCCGCGCTGATCCTCAAGCTCGGTCGATGACCCGGACCACACGACACGGCCTTTTTCGACGATGTAATGATGATCCGCCAGTGCCAGCAGCGAGTTCAAGTTCTTGTCGATGCACACCATGGTAAGACCGGCCTGTTTCAGCCCCTGCAAGCAACGCCAAATCTCGCTGCGGATGATGGGGGCCAGCCCTTCCGTGGCTTCGTCGAGTATCA
>CAZONP010000153.1:2123-6492 GCA_964581155.1 uncultured Candidimonas sp.
AGCCCCAGCAACAGCTGCGTCATTTGACTGGTTTCGGTCTGGCTCATTCCCGCCATGGGCTCGTCAAGCAGCAGCAGAGCGGGGCGTCCGGCAAGCACCATGGCCAGCTCAAGCTGGCGTTGCTGGCCATGCGCGAGCGCCGAGGCTGGTGTATGCAGGAAGTCGGCCAGGCCTGCCTGTTGCAGGGCCTCCTGCGCAGGTTCGATTAGCTTCGTCTGGCGGAACGCGGGCGACCAGAACCGAAAGCTGTGGCCCTGGTGCGCCTGCACAGTGAGCATGACGTTCTGCAGCGCCGTGAAGGGCGGGAAGATGGACGTGATCTGGTAGGAACGCGCCACCCCGCGAAGCGCGCGTTGTTCGACGCGCTCATGCGTAACGTCTTGCCCATTCAGGAAAATGCTGCCGGCGTCCGGCTTGAGTTCGCCGGCCAGCTGCGCAATCAGGGTGCTTTTCCCGGCGCCATTCGGGCCGATAATGGCATGCACTTCGCCGGCGCAGACATCCATGTCGAAGTGGTCGGTGGCGGTTAGCCCGCCGAAGCGCTTCACCAATTGGCGTACGGTCAGCAGGCTCATGGCGCGGTACCGTCAGCGTTGCCACCGCCATGGCCGCGGCGTTCGTCGATGGACTGCAATATGCCGGCGACACCCAGGCGGCTGGTTGTTATGACAACAACCAGGAGCGGTCCGAATATGACCATCCAGTGCTCCGTCAATGACTTTAGCCATTCTTCGGTGAGTATCATGGCAACGGCGCCGAATAGCGGGCCAAACAGCGTCCCCATGCCGCCCAACATCACCATGACGATAAGCTCGCCCGATGTGGTCCACGACATATAAGAGGGTGAAGCGAACTGGGTAAGGTTGGCGTAAAGCAAACCCGCAACGCCGCATAGCACAGCCGAAATGACATAGACGGCCAGCCGGTAGCGGAAAATGGAATAGCCCAATGCTTTCATGCGTTTGTCGTTGATCTTGCCGGCCCGTATGACGATGCCGAAGCGGGAATGCACCAGACGGTGCGACCCATAGAGGCATAGGCACAACAGGGCAAAGGCAACAATGTAGAGGCTGACCGGGGATGTCAGGACCAGGCCGCTGAAATTGCTGCCCGACGCCAGGCGCAGACCATCGTCGCCGCCATATTGGCTAAGGCTGACGAACAGGAAATAAAACATCTGTGCGAACGCCAGGGTAATCATGATGAAGGAAATTCCCGCCGTTCGAAGCGCGATGCTGCCGGTGATAAGGCCGACGGCGCTGCAAACCGCCACGGTGACCAGGACATGGATCCAGCCGTTATCCACGCCATGGAAGCTGAGGATGCCCGCCACGTAGACACCCAGACCAAGGAATAGCGCATGGCCGAAACTGACCAGGCCGCCATAGCCCAGGATAAGATTGAGCGACAGGGCGGCGATGGAAAAAATAAGAATTCGGGTCAGCAGGGTGAGGACGAATGGTTCGGCCGCCAGATGCGCGTAAACTGGCGCCACGGCAAGGGCAATAAGAAGCACGGCGCTCAGGCCCATACTCATGGACTTGATCGAACGCATGACAGGCAACAGCATGGCGGTAGACTTCACGTGTGATGTACGGGGAAAAGGCCGCGCGGCTTGATGGCCAGCACCAGTGCCATCAGCAGGTAGATCATCATGGATGCAAGGGCCGGTCCGGCAACATCGGCGCTGCTGCGTTCCAGGATGCTGCGCAACAATGTCGGAAGCAACGTGCGGCCCAGGGTGTCGACAACGCCCACAATGAGCGCGGCGTAGAACGCGCCGCGTATGGAGCCGATGCCGCCGATGACGATGACGACCATGGTAAGGATAAGCACGGGTTCACCCATGCCCGCCTGCACCGACATGATGGGTCCCGCCAAGAGGCCCGCGAAGCCCGCCAGTACGGCGCCCAGGGCGAAGAGCAGCGAATTGAGCAATGTAATATTTACGCCCAGCACACCCACCATGTCGCGGTTGGTGGCGCCGGCGCGTATGAGCATGCCGATGCGCGTGCGGTGAATGAGCAGATAACATCCCAAGGCCACCAGCAAACCCGCTGAAATAATGACGAATCGGTAGGCCGGATACTGGATGCCGAATATGGATATCGTGCCGACCAGGAATTCCGGGACTTCCATGTAATACGGCGATGGGCCCCAGATGATTCTGGCCAGTTCGTTAAAAAACAGGATAAGCCCGAACGTTGCCAGGACTTGATCCAGGTGATCGCGCCGATAGAGCTTCTTGAGGGCGATCCATTCAACCGCCAGCCCCAGGGCAAGCATGGCCGGTATGAGCAGGATAGTGGCCAGCACGAATGAGCCGGTGGCGTTGTAGATGGACGCGGCGAAGAAGGCGCCCATCATGTACATGGAGCCGTGGGCCAGATTCACGAAGTTCATGATCCCGAAGACCAGCGTCAGGCCTGCGGCCATGAGGAACAGCAAGACGCCTAACTGAAGGCCGTTGAGGAATTGAATTACGAATAGCGCCAGGTTCAACGGCGTCTCCGGTAGGCGCCGCAACCGGCGCGAAACCGGCTGCGGAACGTGGGCTTATTTCATTGGGCATTGCGCGGCGAAATTGGCGCGTGTCTTGATGGTGATGGGGCTGATGGCCTTGAGTTTGGCTCCGTCGGCACCCGCCACCACATCGACGCGGTAAAAGCCGGCATCCGGGAACTGATTGGAGTCGAACTTGAATGAGCCGCGTACGGACTGGAAGTCGGCTGCCTTCAAGGCGGTGCGAAACGCTTCTTTGTCGGTCAGGTTGCCGTTGACCTTGGTGATCGCGGAATCCAGCAGGCTGGCTGCGTCATAGGATTGGGCGGCATACATGGACGGTGTGCGCTTATACGCTTTCTCGAACGCCTGGACGAACTGCTTATTCTGCGCGTTGTCCAGGTCCGGCGCGTATGGCGCGCTGGTGATGACACCGACCGCCAACGCCTTGAGCGCAGGCAGCGTGCTGCCGTCGATGGACGCCGCCGAAATCAGCGGAATTTTGCCCAACAGTCCGGCCTGACGGTATTGCTTCACGAAGTTGATGCCCATGCCGCCCGGGTAAAAGACATACACCGCGTCCGGCGCGGCGGCCTGGAGCTGTGCGATTTCCGCCGAATAGTCAGGCTGGTTGACTTGGGTGTAGACCTCGTCGATGACCTTGCCGGTGTAATTGCGTTTGAAGCCCGAAACAGCGTCACGCCCCGCTTGGTAGTTGGCCGCCATGACGTAAAGATTCTTGTAGCCCAAGTCGGACGTGAGTTGCCCGCCAGCCTCGTGCAACATGTCGTTGTCCCACGACGTGGAGAAAAAGTAGGGTGAACATTGCTTGCCCGCGATGGGTGCCGGACCGGCGTTCGAGCCAATGAAAAACACCTGGGCGTCGGTAATGGGCTTGTGGATCGCCATCATCACGTTGGAGAACGTGACGCCGGTAACGATGTCGACCTTGTCGCTTTTAAGCAGCTTGGTGGCCGCCTGCACCCCGACATCCGGCTTGAGCTGGTCGTCTTCACGTATGACAGACACCGGCACGCCGCCCAATTTACCGTCCTTTTGTTCCAGGGCCAGCATGAAGGCGTCGTACTGGTCCTGGCCGAGAGCGCCGCCTGGACCGGACATGGTGCCAATGAAGCCGATCTTGATAGGCTCCTGGGCCAGCGCGGTGCCTGCCCCCAAGGTGCTGCAAAGCAAGGCGGCAGCCAGGCTGCGATGCAGCAAGAGGCTACGTCTGACGGAGGGTTGGGAAGAGTTCATCATGGCTCCTGTTCGCATGCGCGCGCGAGATATTATCGTTATGGTTTAGGGGTGTGGCCGGGCCGGTCGTGCGGCCAACTTACATGAAGCCTGAAAGGTATTCTATCGGGATTTACCCAATCCCGGACAGCAATTGGGCACCTTGCGGTGCCCAATTGGCTTGAACGACCGCGCTTAACGCGCTGCCGCGGCGTTTTCCTTGTCGAGCTTGTGCATGATATACCGCTGTTGCGCGATAGAAACCGCATTATTCACGCACCAGTACAGCACCAGCCCGGCGGGGAACAGGAACATCATGCCGCCGAAGACCAAAGGCATGATCATCATGATCCTGGCCTGCGTGGGGTCGGGCGGCGTGGGGTTGAGCTTGATCTGCAGGAACATGGTTGCCATCATGAAGGCTGGCAATATGAACCACGGGTCACGCGCGGCCAAGTCATGGATCCAGAGGATCCATGGGGCGCCACGCATTTCCACGCTGCCCAGCAACACCCAGTACAACGAAATGAATACCGGGATCTGCACCACCATGGGCAGGCATCCACCAAGCGGATTAATCTTTTCGGTCTTGTACATTTCCATCATGGCGGCGTTCAGCTTGGCCTTGTCG
>CAZONP010000154.1:0-6426 GCA_964581155.1 uncultured Candidimonas sp.
GACGTTCGCCAAAAACGGAACCGGCGTCCCTGTGTGCGCTAAAGAGAGGCAGGTTGCAAGCCTCAAGATGGATATGCAGCACCCGCCTTCGTAAGGAGGAAATCAATACACGTTCGCACAGCGCGCGTCTGATGTCGTGTAGGTAGGTAAAGTACGTACATGTGACTATCAAAAACAGTCAGGGAGTAATTGTCGAGCGCAATAAGAAGCTCGCCCTCGACGATTTTGTCGTAAACCACGTAGTCTGGTACCACACCGACGCCCAAGCCAGCCAAAATCCCCTGGCGAAGAAAAGGAAAATGTTCGGAGCTCAGCGTGGGCTCCAGATCGATCTCCGATCGTTCATTGTCTTGGTACGCAGTCAGTCGTAAGTATTTTCCTGCGCCACCCGTCGTAACAACGGGAGACCGCGCAAGCTCTTCGAGCGTATGCGGCAAACCGTGATCAGCGGCATAGCCAACCGACGCACACGCTAAATAGCGTACCGGTCCCAAACTGCGAGCAACCAACGAAGCTGGAGCCTCACGCATGATACGTATCGCGATGTCCACCCCATCGCGCAGGTTATCAGCGCGATTCTCGAAAAGGACGTCTAAAACGATAGCGGGATACAGTCGCTTGAACTCGATCAGCCAATCGCTCATGACCATTTGTCCATAGCCGCTGGGCACACTTACACCCACACGTCCTACCAGCCCATCACCCAATGCGGTAACTGTATCTTTGGCCGCGTTCATTTCGTTGATTATGGCGCGACCATGTTGATACAGACGCAGACCTACCTCGGTCGGCTCAACCTTTCGAGTTGTCCGCCTAAGAAGCTGCAAGCCCAATTCCTTTTCAAGCTTAACGAGGTGATAGCTTACGTTCGCACGGCTTATCTCCAGTTTTCGCGCAGCGTGGCTCAAATTGCCGCTGTCTATTATTTCAACCAGCAAGATTAATGACTGTAGATTCATAGTTTAAAAAATTAGGTAGTAGTCCCGCTTGGCGCCAAAGGTAAAACGGCTCATTAGGACGCCTATTGTCACAAGTTTTCAGACACTGTGTCAACAAAGAATGCGATTGTAAAGTCTCACTGAGTCCATGACAATGCAAAGTCGCAGTATTCCAGTAATAAGCCTTACGTTTGTTCGCGCTCGGTGGAGACCTATACATGAGTTCTGAAGCAAGTAGCACTGCTGTGCAAACACGACTGGACGGCGACGTCCTCGTGATAACGATCAACAATCCCCCCGTTAACGCCCTGAACGTCGCCGTGCGTAGCGGGCTCTTCCAGGCTGTTCAACATGCCCATGCCCGGGCCGACGTTCAGGCAGTCCTGCTAGTAGGCAGAGGGAATTCGTTTATTGGAGGTGCCGATATTCGTGAGTTCGGCAAACCGCTGCTGTCACCTTCGCTTTCTGAGGTGTTGGAGCTGATTGAAACGGGCAACAAACTGGTGGTAGCCGTCATCCATGGTTACGCTCTGGGGGGCGGCCTTGAAGTGGCTCTCGCCTCTCATTACCGCGTTGCTCTGCCTGATGCCAGGCTGGGCTTACCTGAGATAAACCTGGGTCTCCTTCCCGGCGCCGGCGGCACACAGCGCGCCCCGCGCCTCATGGGTGTTCAAGCTGCTGTCGATCTTATGCTTAACGGTAAACACATCAGTGCCCAAGAGGCATATGAAACAGGTCTTATCGATAAAGTCGCGCAAGGTACAGATCCAGTACAAGTCGGCCTCGCTTGTATAAACGAGCTATTAGCGTCCGGCAAACCGATCAGGCGCACACGTGATCTGCAAATCCCAAACAAATGTGCAGCGTTGGCCGAGCTTGACGAGATCCAGACTGCTATAACCAAAAAATTCCCAAGGCTTTTTTCACCTCTCAAAATTGTTGAATGCGTGCGGCACGCTGTTGAATCGCCGCTGGATGAGGGACTGATCGAAGAACGGAAAGCCTTCCTGGAATGCATGGAAAGCCCCCAACGGATCGGACTCACGCACGCATTCTTTGCTGAACGCGAGGTGGTGAAAGTTCCTGAAGCCACTATTGCCGTTCCACGTCCCATCAATACCATCGCCGTCATTGGCGGCGGCACTATGGGTGCCGGAATTACAGTGGCCGCACTTGTTGCTGGTTTACCAGTCACCATGATAGAGCGCGACTTGGAGAGTCTGGCGCGCGGTCGTGCGAAGGTGGAAGAGGTCTACCACGGCCTGATCCGCAAGGGACGCCTTACTTCCGAACGTATGCATGTAATTATGTCGCGTTACATGGGCAGCATCGACTATGCAGATATAACGAACGCTGACGTGGTCATTGAGGCCGTCTTTGAAGACATAGAAATAAAGAAAGCCGTATTTAAGCAGCTTGATCTCATCTGTAAGCCAGGCACTGTATTAGCCACGAACACATCGTTCCTCAACATAAACGACATTGCAAATAGCGTATCCCGTCCTCAAGATGTGATCGGCCTCCATTTCTTCAGTCCGGCCAATATTATGAAGTTGCTGGAAATAGTGGTGACTGCCCAGGTCAGCCCTGATGTCGTCGCCACAGCCTTCCGGCTGGCGAAGATGCTAAATAAAATTCCTGTTCGGTCGGGGGTATGCGACGGTTTCATCGGCAACCGCATTCTATCGGCATACAAGCGAGCAGCCGAATACATCATGGAAGACGGAGCCTCGCCTTACGACATTGACGCCGCTGTCCGCGACTTCGGTTACCCCATGGGCCCTTTCCAAGTTATCGACCTTGCCGGCGGCGATATCGGCTGGGCAACGCGTAAACGCAAGTCCGCAACCCGAAGTAGCGACGAACGCTATGTTGAGATTGCCGACCGCATTTGTGAACGTGGCTGGTTTGGTCAGAAAACAGGCCGCGGCTTCTATCTATACCCCGATGGCACCCGCTCTGGCGCACCTGATCCAAACGTACTGGCAATAGTCGACGACGAACGTACTCGTAAAGGTATTGCACCACGCTCGTTTACCAAGGAAGAAATTATGCGCCGCTATATGGCAGCCATGGTAAACGAAGGAGCAAATGTATTGAATGACGGGATTGCATTGCGTCCGCTGGATATTGATATCACGTTTCTTTACGGGTATGGCTTTCCCCGCTTCCGCGGTGGTCCTATGAAATACGCAGACATGGTCGGACTAAATAAAATTTTAACTGACATTAATGTCTTTTCAAAAGAAGACCCCCTGTTCTGGAAGCCGTCGCCGTTGCTCGTTAAATTAGTTCAGGAAGGCAAAGACTTCGACAGCCTCAACACACGTGCCTAATACTTATTATCTAAAGACATCATAATGGATCTCCAATTTACATCAGAAGAGCTCGCATTCCGAGAAGAAGTGCAAGTCTTCCTGGAAGAAAACCTTTCTTCCGCTCTTGCCGCCAAGGTACGCCAAGGAAAGCACCTGTCCAAACGCGATTTCGAACAGTGGCATGCGTCTGTAAGGCGTCGGGGCTGGCTCGCCAATCACTGGCCAGTTGAGTATGGTGGGACGGGTTGGACACCGACTGAAAAATTTATTTTTGAAAATGAATGCGCTCTAGCCGGCGCGCCGCGATTGGTGGCATTTGGTCTTAGTATGCTAGGTCCGGTACTTATTAAGTACGGTAATGAAGAGCAAAAGAAATACTGGCTTCCGCGTATTTTAAACGGTGACGACTTCTGGTGCCAAGGTTACTCTGAACCGGATTCAGGATCCGATTTGGCTTCTGTAAGAACATCGGCAATCCGAGATGGTAATTACTACATCGTAAATGGGCAGAAAACCTGGACAACGCTGGGCCATTTCGCCAATATGATTTTCTGTTTGGTGCGAACCAATAAAGATGTCAAACCGCAACATGGCATCAGTTTCTTGCTTATCGACATGAATAGTCCGGGTATTGAGGTGCGCCCCATCATTACGCTTGATGGCAAGCATGAAGTGAATGAGGTCTTCTTCACTGACGTTAAAGTTCCCGCTGAAAATCTGGTGGGTGAAGAAAACAAGGGCTGGACCTACGCAAAGTACTTACTCACCTACGAGCGTACCAATATTGCGGGGGTCGGCTACGCTATCGCAGAACTTAATCGCCTTAAGGACACCGTCCGTAAGGTCAATCGCAACGGCAAAGCACTTAATCGCGATCCCCAATTTGCCACACGTATTGCGAAAGTTGAAATCGACCTTGAAAACTTGCGAACAACCAACCTGCGGGTACTCGCCTCCGCGTCGGTTGGAGACGTATCAATTGCAAAAACCTCCATGCTCAAGGTCCGCAGCACTGAAATACGTCAAGAAATCGTGTCGCTTACGCGACGCGCGGCAGGTCTTCATGCGCTAGTGGCGGCCGATGAAGCCCTGCCGGACGAACACGACCATGACGCTGCAGGCGGCAACGAGTCGGCTATGGCTGCAGCTGTGTATTTCAACTATCGCAAGCTGTCTATTTACGGCGGCTCAAATGAAATCCAAAAGAATATTGTGTCCAAGTTGATACTTGGACTCTGAGGGCACCGCCATGAACTTCGAACATACTGAAAGCCGTCGCATGCTGGCGGATACTCTTGACCGTTTTATCTCTGATCAGTACGGAATCTCACTTCGCAACACTCATGCGTATAGTAAGTGCGGCCGCAACCCAGAGCTGTACGCCCAGCTGGCAGAGCTTGGTGTCGTTGGCGCACTGTTCCCCGAGTCGCACGAGGGTTTCGGGGGAGAAGGTTTCGATATCCAGGTCGTATTTGAAAGCCTTGGCCGTGGCTTGGTAGTCGAGCCTTTTCTCGATATTCTTATGGTTGGACGCGCCCTCTTGGCGTTTGGCACAGAGAAACAGAAAGCTCTTGTGCCAGAATTCATTGCGGGCCGCAAAGTAACCGCCTTCGCTCACGATGAACCCGACAGCTTCCATGAATTAAGCAATGTTGCGACATCAGCTCACAGAGTCGCCGACGGCTGGCTGCTGAACGGCAGCAAGAGCGCCGTTGCTTTTGGCGATACCGCCGACCTATTGCTGGTTTCAGCACGCATCTCTGGGGATGCGCTGGATGAAGAAGGTATCAGCCTATTTCTCGTTCGCTGCGACACATTCGGTATCAGTGCCCACAGCCATGGTCGTATTGACGGCGGCCGGGTTGCGGAGCTGATATTTAAAGATGTGAAACTGCCTGCCGACGCACTAGTCGGAGAAGTCGGCAATGGATTCTCTGTGCTTGAGCATGCAGCAGGCTGGGGAGTATTGGCGCTATGCGCAGAAGCGCTGGGCTCCATGAGGGTGGTTGTACAAAACACGTTGGAATTCCTGCAAACGCGCAAGCAGTTCGGCGTACCCATCGGTAGCTTCCAGGCGTTACAGCATCGTATGGTCGATATTCTCATTGAAGTCGAGCAGGCGCATTCTGCAGTGATCAATCTTGCGTCCACCATTGACAGCACTGACCGTGTTACCCGTGAACGGGCCGTATCCGCAGCCAAGTACACCATCGGACGCATTGGGACGCTGATTGCCGAAGAAGGCATTCAAATCCATGGTGGTATTGGCATGACCTGGGAGTTCCCACTATCGCACTACGCCAAACGTTTGATCATGCTGGATCATCAACTTGGCGATGAAGACCATCATATTGCGCGTTACAGCGCATTGGGGCTCTAGACGCTAATGAAAAAAATTCTCGAAGGTGTGCGCGTTCTTGATCTGACACGGGTCGTCGCAGGTCCCTTATGCACGCAAATGATGGCTGACCTGGGCGCAACTGTTTTTAAAATCGAGCGTCCTGGTGTCGGAGACGACGCCAGAAAAATGGCGCCCGTACTGGATGGGAGCGAATACGGTCACTGGAGCGGGGAATCCGCCGTTTACTTATCGTATAACCGCGGAAAGAAATCCATTGCTGTAGATTTCACAACACCGAAAGGTGCTGAAATCGTCCGTTCGCTTGCAGCGACTTGCCACGTGTTTGTTGAAAACTTCAAGGTGGGTAGCTTGGCGAAAGCGCAACTCAATTACGAAGCCATTCGAGCCTTGCGCCAAGATATTATCTACTGCTCAATTACGGGTTTTGGCCAAAGCGGCCCGTACGCAAAGCATGCCGCCTATGATTTCATTTTGCAGGGCATGGCCGGGCCTATGAGCACCTGCGGCCTGCCCGACGGACAGCCCGGTGCCACCCCTTTGCGTACATCCATTCCCATTGTGGATATTGTTACTGGTATACAGGCTAACGCGGCCATCACCAGCGCCCTTTACCATCATGCGCGTTCTGGTGAAGGGCAACATATTGATCTTTCACTGTTGGATTGCGGAGTAGCTCTTAATGGCCACCTCGCCAATAGCTACTTGCTAACTGGCGCCATAGGTGGCCGTGTCGGTAATACCAACCCCATTGCCTCTCCATCGGAAGTCATTTCCTGCAACAACGGTTCCGTCATTCTCGGTGCCGGCA
>CAZONP010000155.1:0-2940 GCA_964581155.1 uncultured Candidimonas sp.
GCCACGCCCCGATGGGCGATCCGGCTGCGTCAGCACCAGCGGAATCTCGTGGCCGGCATTCAGAAGCGCGACAAGGGCCAGGCGGGCGAATTCGGGGGTACCAGCAAATACAATACGCATAAAGAAAAAGCCGATTCAATTAGGAATCGGCACATGATACCAAGGCAGTACGGGCCGTCAGGCCTTCAGAGCTTCGCGCTCCTGCTTGCGCAGCCGCGTCTTGATCCGGTTTTGCTTCAGCAAAGACAAGTATTCCACAAAGACCTTGCCCATCAGGTGATCCAGTTCATGTTGCACGCACACTGAAAGCAGGCCTTCTGCGTCGAATTCGACGGTTTCGCCTTGCTCGTTCAGTGTGCGCACGCGTATGCTGGCGGCACGCTGCACTTCGTCATAAACGCCGGGCACAGACAGGCAACCTTCTTCATACACCTGCGTTTCTTCGCTCTTCCAGATAATTTCCGGATTGATGAGAACGCGCAAATCGTTGCCGTCCTCGGAGATGTCCAAAACCACCACCCGCTCGTGAACGTCGACCTGGGTGGCGGCCAAGCCCACCCCCGGCGCGGCGTACATGGTTTCGGCCATGTCGGCAACCAATTGGCGGATGCGGGCATCCACAGCAGCAACCGGCTTGGCCACTTTATGCAAGCGCGGGTCCGGATATTGGAGAATGGTGAGTAAAGCCATGGATCTGATCCAGTAAATCGTCTAAGCCTCTATGATAAAACAAATATTGTGGCGACTATGACTTTTAGCGCCTAGTGTCCACCGAAAATCTTTACCATATGCCACACTAACGCATGCACCCGAGCACAACCCCTGAAGAAATCAGTTCCTGGATACGTCTGTCGCTCGAACCCGGATTGGCGCCCGCGCAGGCTCGCCTGCTGCTTGGCGCCGTCGGCCTGCCGCAGGACGTCTACAATCTTTCGTCCGCCGCGCTAAGCAAATTCGTGCCGACCGAACTGGCAGCACAGATGCGGGCCGATCCCAGCCCTGAAACCCTGGATGCCATCAAGAGAACCCTTTCGTGGCTGGCTGAGCCCGCGCATCACCTGCTTACTCTTGCAGACGCCGCATATCCGCGCTCGTTGCTCGACATCCACGATCCTCCATTGCTGCTTTATGCCAACGGCAATCCCGAGCTCCTATCCAGGCCGGTGATATCCATTGTAGGTGCGCGCAATGCCAGTGCAGGCGGTAAGGACAATGCCCGCGCCTTCGCCCGGCACTTGGCTGCACAGGGATGGTGTATTGCCAGCGGCCTGGCTTTGGGCATTGACGCTGAGGCGCATGAAGGCGCGCTCGAAGCCGGGGCTTCGGGCGGCGGGACGATTGCCATATTCGGCACAGGGATCGACATCGTATATCCATCGCGTCATCGTGATCTTGCTCATCGAATTGCGGCGCAGGGCGTGCTTGTCTCCGAATTCCCGCTTGGCACGCGCGCGATTCCCTACCATTTTCCCAAGCGCAATCGCCTGGTTGCCGGCATTTCGCGGGGCGTGCTGGTTGTGGAGGCGGCCAAGCAAAGCGGCTCGCTGATCACCGCACGCCTGGCCACCGAAATGGGCCGCGAAGTTTTTGCCATTCCGGGCTCTATTCATTCACCATTGTCGCGCGGATGCCATGCGCTGATCCGTCAAGGCGCTAAACTGGTGGAATCGGCGCAGGATATCCAGGAAGAGCTTGGTGCCTCGGGCGCGGCACGCGCACCGGTCAGTACCGCAGGGCGTACCCAGGGCCGTGCCGTAGCGTCGCCCGAGGCCGAAGCAATAAGCTCGGATCCCGTGCTGCAAGCGCTTGGGTACGATCCTGTAAGTCTGGACACACTGCAGCAACGAACCGGGGCGAGCCCGGGCGGCATGATCGCCCGACTGCTCGAGCTGGAATTGCAAGACGTTGTTGTTCGTCTGGACGACGGCCGCTTCCAGCGCCGGTAACCAATTATAATTTACGCTACGTCTTGTGCCGATGCTTGCCATCGCCGGTAACCTTCCAAGGAATATTTTGCCATGTCACTGCCCGATAAAGTCAAAATCGTCGAGGTCTCCCCTCGCGATGGGCTGCAAAACGAGAAAGAATTCATTGCCACTCCTATAAAGATTGAACTGATCAACCGATTGTCGGCAGCGGGATTCCCCAATGTGGAAGCTGCCTCCTTCGTGTCGGCCAAGTGGGTGCCCCAAATGGCGGACGGCGCCGAAGTCATGGCCGGCATCAACCGCAAACCCGGCACAATTTATTCCGTGCTCACGCCCAACCTGCGCGGGTTCGAGGGCGCATTGGCCGCCAAAGCAGATGAAGTCGTGATTTTCGGTGCGGCCAGCGAAGCGTTCTCGCAAAAGAACATCAACTGCTCCATCGCCGAGTCCATCGCTCGCTTCGAACCTGTGGCCGAAGCCGCCAAGGCCGCCGGTCTTCGTCTGCGCGGCAGCATCAGTTGCGCGCTGGGCTGCCCTTATCAGGGGGAAACGCCTATCGAATCCGTCGTCGATGTCGCGCGCCGCATGCTGGCGCTGGGCTGTGACGAGATCGACGTTGCGGATACCATAGGCGTAGGTACGGCAAGCCGCGTAGGTCAGGTGATGCGGGCCGTTACCCAGGTCGTCGACCCCGCCCGCATTTCGGGCCATTTCCACGACACCTACGGTCAGTCGCTGGCCAACATTCTTGCGGCGCTCGAGGCCGGCATTTCCATTTTCCACACGTCAGTTGCCGGCCTGGGCGGCTGCCCATACGCCAAGGGCGCCACCGGCAACGTCGCCACGGAAGACGTGTTGTTCATGCTGCACGGCATGGGAATAGACACCGGCATAGACCTGGACGCTGTCGTCGATATCGGGCAATGGATTTCAGCCCAGGTTGGCCGCAAATCCTCGAGCCGCGCAGGCACCGCCCTGGCCCTGCGCAAGGCCGCCTAGTGGCCTTATCCAC
>CAZONP010000155.1:3040-5044 GCA_964581155.1 uncultured Candidimonas sp.
TTCGCGAAATTCATTCCGTTGGTGGCGTCCAAACGCCTGATCTGTTTCACCACCAAAGGCCGTCCGGTGGTGTTTCAGGCCGGTACACGCGAACTGCAGATTGCGTTTGCGCGAATTTCGCTGGTGTACCGGCGCCGGAAATGAAGCAGGCGGATCAGCGTACGGGCAAGGCGTACATTAGCCCGCCATCTGTCCATTGGGCATTCAGGCCCCGCTGAATTTTCAGTGGGCTGTCCTGCCCGACGTTGCGCTCGAAGCTTTCGCCGTAGTTACCGACTTGCTTGATAATGTTGTAGGCCCATTTTTCGTCCACACCCATGTTCTTGCCCGCGCCCGGCGTTACGCCCAGCAGTCGCGCGATGTTTGGATTGGCGCTCTTGAGCTGCTCGTCGACATTGCGCGACGATACGCCAAGTTCCTCGGCGCCCACCATGGCCTGCAACGACCACTTCACCACATTCAGCCACGCGTCGTCGCCCTGTCGTACGAAGGGCCCCAACGGTTCTTTGGAGATGATCTCGGGCAAGACAACGTAGTCGTCGGGCTTTTCGAGCTTGGAGATGCGGATGGATGCCAGTCCGGACGCATCGGTGGTGAACACGTCGCAGCGCCCGGCGGCAAAGGCGTTGACCACTTCGTTGAACTGCTCGATGACCACAGGCTTGTACTTCACGTTATTGGCGCGCGCCCAGTCAGCCATTGTGTTTTCGTTCGAGGTGCCGGTTTGCATGCAGACGGTGGCGCCATCGAGTTCCTTGGCGCTTTTTACGCCCAGGGACTTCTGCACAAGAAAGCCCTGACCGTCGTAGAAGTTGATACCGGCATGAACGGCGCCCAGGGCCGTATCGCGCTGCTGCGTGACCGTGGTATTGCGTGCGAGCAAGTCGATTTCGCCCGATTGCAACGCGGTGAACCGCTGCTGCGAATTGAGCGGGACGGCCTTGTACTTGGTGGCGTCGCCAAGCGTGGCGGCCGCGACGGCACGGCACAGGTCGATATCGAGCCCCTGCCATACGCCTTTGGCGTCAGGGGCCGAGAAACCGGCAAAACCCGTTGTGACGCCGCACTGCACGAAACCGCGTTCCTTGACGATGTCAAGTGTGCCGGCCTGCGCTGACTGCGCGCCGGCCAGCATGACCATTGCCCCAATGACGTAGTTGATTTTGCGCATAAACATTCCCTTTACCAATAGAAGAAATAACCACCTTGTTCGCATGTTACTGCGAGGCGGGCGCAAAAAAACAGATTAGCTTATTCGTAGCTGCGAATATCGTCGATTACCTTGCCATCGTTGGGCAGGCTGCCCGGATCCACCGGTTCGACCACTGCACGAAGCTTCGTGACTTCCCGAACCGATTCCGCCACCGCTTGCAACAACCTGGGCGTGGTCGCGGACACTTCGACTTGCAATGCCATGACGTCGCTGCCGACAGTGCCGCTGACAACCAGCCTGGCCTTGCCAATTTCGGGATGCCGCTTGACGATTTGGGCGATCTGACCCGGGTGCACGAACATGCCGCGCACCTTGGTTGTCTGGTCGGCGCGGCCCAGCCACCCCTTGATTCGCACATTCGTGCGTCCGCAAGGCGACGCCCCAGGCAGGATCGCTGATAAATCGCCCGTACCGAAGCGTACGAGTGGGTAATCCGGGTTCAGAGTCGTCACGACGACTTCGCCGACTTCGCCTTCGGAGACGGGTTCGTCGGTGCCAGGGCGGACGATTTCCAGAATAAGATTTTCATTGAGCACCAGCCCGTCGCGCGCCGATGTTTCGTAGGCGATCATGCCCAAATCGGCACTGCCGTATGCCTGGAATCCGTTGATTCCGCGTTGCGCGAACCAGTTGCACAAGGAAGGCGGGAAGGCTTCGCCGGAAAACAGCGCGCGCTTGAGCGATGGCAGCTGCACGCCCATTTCATCGGCCTTTTCCAGGATGATCTTAAGAAAGCTTGGCGTGCCGGTATAGTTGGCCGGCGCCAGATCGGCCATGGTCTGGACTTGCTG
>CAZONP010000155.1:5144-6310 GCA_964581155.1 uncultured Candidimonas sp.
AGGCTGCTGCGTTGCCGCATGGCGTCCAGATCCACGCCTTCGAGCTGGCGTGCAATGGCAGGCGCGCGTTCGCGCGCGCTTTTTAAAACGGCTGGCAGTCCGGCCATGAGGGCCTGTTCGCGCTGAGTGGCGGACGCCTGTTCACGTTCGTCGAAGTATGTGGTCATGCTATTGCCTTTACGCGAGCCAGCGTTTGCGGCGTCGGTAGAATTTATTGTCTCGGAAGCTCTTGCGCTCGCCACTGGATACGCCCAGGTAGAATTCCTTGACGTCTTCGTTTTCGGCCAATGCCTTGGCTTCGCCGTCCATCATCACGCGCCCGTTTTCCAGGATATAGCCGTAGTCGGCATACCGCAGCGCGATATTGGTGTTTTGTTCCGCCAACAGAAAGCTGACGTGTTCGCTCTGGTTCAAATTGCGGACAATTTCGAAGATTTCCTCGACGATTTGCGGCGCTAGCCCCATGGAGGGTTCATCCAGCAGAATCATGCTGGGGTTGGCCATCAAAGCGCGGCCAATAGCCGTCATTTGCTGTTCGCCGCCCGAGGTATACCCGGCCTGGCTACCACGGCGCTGCTTGAGCCGGGGGAAAAACTGATAAACCTTTTCCAGCGAAGCGCTGAGTTCGCCTCGGCTGATGTCGCGTGTATAGGCACCGGTAAGCAGGTTCTCTTCTATGGTCAGGTGCGCAAAACAATGGCGCCCTTCCATGACTTGTATGACTCCGCGCTTGACGAGATCGGCAGGAGTAAGACGTTCGATGCGTTCGCCGCGATATTCAATATTGCCCTTGGTGACATCGCCACGCTCGGCCTTCAACAAATTGGAGACGGCACGCAGGGTCGTTGTTTTGCCTGCGCCATTTGCGCCAAGCAGGGCCACGATCTTGCCTTCCGGCACGCACAGCGATACCCCTTTCAGGACCAGGATCACGTGGTTGTAAATAACCTCGATCCCGTTCACATTAAGCAGGATATTCGGGGCCGGGGCGTCAACAATTGCGTTCATAACATATTCCCTGCAGTCGGTCTGACCCCGGCCGCCACCCTATGGCGGTGGCCGGGGACTTTTACACTCTTATCGAGCTACTAGCCTTCGCACGTGCGAGGGGTGATCTTCTTCTCGGAAGCGTACTTGGCGGCCATGTCTTTGACCAGCGGGCCAAC
>CAZONP010000156.1:0-6259 GCA_964581155.1 uncultured Candidimonas sp.
GGCCAAATTTTCGATCCCATGAAGCGGCTCACCAATATTGCCAGTGCAATGCAGCGCATGCTTATCTCTGCAGAGAGCGTCTTTACCCTCATCGACCAGCATCCGGAAGACGACAGCGGCACGCGCACGCTCGAGCAGCCCATCAAGGGTCGCGTCGAATACAAGAATATTTTTCACCGCTTTCCCAACGCATCCACCGACACGCTATCCGACGTATCGTTCACGGCCGAACCGGGCCAAACCATTGCATTGGTGGGGCGCTCCGGCAGTGGCAAGACAACACTGGTGAATATGTTGCCGCGATTTGTGCTCCCATCGTCGGGCATGGTCACCATCGATGGCCAGGACGTCAATAGCCTGGTTTTGCGTGAACTGCGGGCTCATTTATCGCTCGTTAGCCAGGACGTCGTCCTGTTCGAAGGCACAATCGCGGAGAACGTTGGTTATGGCGCGCTGCACGATGCCAGCCGTGACGAAATCCGTAAGGCACTCGACGCGGCGAATTTGCTCAGTTTCGTCGAGGGACTGCCGCAGGGCCTTGATACACCCGTTGGCGAAAATGCCAGCCAATTGTCGGGGGGGCAACGCCAACGTTTGGCCATTGCACGGGCATTGATCAAAAATGCGCCCATACTGATTCTGGACGAGGCAACGTCGGCGCTGGACAACGAGTCTGAACGCCAAGTCCAGGCGTCGCTCGAGCTGCTGATGGCCGGCCGCACGACGCTGGTTATTGCGCACCGTCTTTCAACAGTGCAAAAGGCCGACAAGATCGTCGTCCTGGACGCTGGAAAAATAGTTGAACAAGGCCGCCATGAAGAATTGGTGGAAATGAACGGACTGTATGCTTCGCTTTACAAGATGCAATTCCGGGAAGAAGAATAACATTGAAGGAACAAGACCAATGAAGAAGCTCGCTGCACTCGTGGCACTCACCGTCGTGGCCGGCTGCGCGTCCACCGCTGCAACCGGACTGCGGCTTAACGATTTGCGTGAACCCAGGTTCTTGCGATCCGAACAAAGCATTCCGCTTACGTACCCGAAAATCCAGATGGCATTATTCAAGCATCAGGAAGCCTGCGGAAGTGCACCGGTATTTGCCATGGAGCCCGGCAAGACGGCGTATGCCACGATTATCGACCAGCCACCAGGGGCAACCGGCTACGAGCAGGCCATTCTGCTGGATTTAACCCGATACGAAGGTACGATGCTTTCCGAACCCCGTGTGGAAGCGGTCGTGTACTCTTACTACTCGAACGCCGAAACGGACAAGCGCACTAAACAAATCTTCGATGCGATTGCCCGTCCAGAAGTATGCTCGGGGGCGGTGCCTGATTCTGCATCAAAATAGGGTTGTTGTTGCTGGCGGAGTACGGGGCGAGCTGTTGTCGCCGGGCTGCCCAAGATCGTGTTTGTGAACGCTAGGGCAATGCGCCTTGACTTGGCGCTGAAGCCCGCAGCCGCTACGCACTACAGCGGGGGTCATGTCGGGCTTCAATCATTGACGTAGCTACGTTATGGGTAAATGCAACGAATAATTTCGGTTTAAGTGTATAGTTCTTGATAATCCGCAATTCTGGTGCCGCCAGGTTTGGGCGCGGAAACCTTTTGCGCCACAGGCCCCAGCCATGTTCCAGTTTTGTCTTTTGATCACATTAGTCTTGAGCGGCGCCCTGTTTCGGACGGACCCTGCGCATGCTGCCGGTTGCACAGTTAATACTAGCGTAACAGCCGATTGCACCGTCCTATCAATTAGTGCTCCAAGCGCGGAGATCTCGATCGACCCTAGTGTTACGGTGTCCGGGTCTGGGTTTGGGGTCAATGACGCCGCAATTCAGAATCTATCGGCCGCGACGGGTACTATCTTGACCAATAACGGCTCAGTTACTGCAGGATCTTTTGGTTTCTACAATACTGGGACAATCAATAATTTTATCAATCTTGGCTCAGTCAGCGCTGCAGGAAGTGCTGGTATCTTGAACGTAGGTGTGATTAATAATTTCGTTAATTATGGCTCAGTGACGGCAGGAAACACGGCTCTCAATAACTCCGGAACCATCAAGGCGCTAACGAACTTTGGCTCTATCAGTGCGAACGCGCAAGGCATCTACAACGGTACCACTGGCACCATCATTACCTTAAACAATCTTCAAGGTGGAGCTACGCCGCTTGTCATTAATAATAAGTTGCCCGCGAACTACAACGTCATTATTAACAGCCCCTCCGGCTACGGAAAACTATCCGCAACCGGCGCCACCGGCACGATGAATTTCGGGATTTATTCGGGTTCCACCGTTGCAGCGACCACGTATTCCTCGGTCCTCGACGGCATAGTCTCCAGCAATCTGGCTGATACCACCGGTGTATTTGGCGCCTTCGATTGGACTCTGGTCAATTCATCGGAAAACCTCTGGGACCTGATTTTCACCGCTGGCCTCCTGCCTATCATCGATAACGGGCACTCTGTCACGCTTGGCGATATCGGAGTCACGGCCCAGCCGGTGTTCGATGGCGGCACGCTGGTTCTCGCGCCAGGAGACCACTCCAACGTGGCATTTAGTCTTTTGGGCGCCGGTGGGGTGGTTACGGCACCCACCAATGGCACCGCGAGCCTATCGGGTGCTTTTTTCGGTGTGGGGGGGTTGACCCTTAACGGCACTGGCGAGGTGGTGCTGTCGGGCGCGAACACCTATACCGGCGGCACGACGGTTTCCTCAGGCGCGCTGCGCATCGCGGGCGCGTCTGCTTTGGGTACAGGATCGGTCTATGTAGCGGCCCCCGCCACACTTCAAGGCACGGGCACCATAAACGGTCCGGTTACGGTGGCGGGTGTCTTCAAGCCGGGCAACTCGCCCGGCTATATCAGGGTCAATTCAACTGTCACGATGGTCGGCGGCAGTACGTACCAGCAAGATGTCGCGGGCACTGTGCAAGCCAGTAGCACGTCGCCGGCTGACATGGGCTACTACTCGTTTCTATCCACCGGCGGGCAGTTTGCGATTGACGCCAACACCACGCTCACGCCGCGCCTGAGCGATCTATTCACGCCAATTGAACCTGGCTATGGTCATGTTCCCTACACACCGATTATGGGTGATCGGTTCCGCATCATCACTGCGGATGGCGGTATAACGGGCCGGTTCTCTACGCTGGCCCAGCCGGCAGAGCTGGCCGCAGGCACCCGTCTAACGGCGTTCTATAACGTGGCTAACAGCAACAGCGTGGACCTGGCCGTGATTCCCAGCTCTTACACCACAACCTTGTCCTCGGGCAATGCCAATATGCGTTCCGCCGCAAACGCCCTGGATCAGGTGGCGAACCTGAACCAGTCGGGCTCTACCACCGTTGCCCAGGCCGAACTGCTTTATGCCGCTTCCGGGCAAAATGCGGCAAGCTTGCCGTCCTTCACTCGATCACTGTCGGGCCAAGTCTATGGCGCTACCCTCGCCGCCGTACCGCAAGCGGCGCTAAGGTTGCAGCAGGCCGTCGTCAACCGGCTGAGTGAAATCAACACACAAGCCTCTTCAGGCATGGGCGCATCTGCGCAAGGAGTTGCAGAGAACAGCAACGTGTGGGCCGACATCGTCTATCACGTCGGCCGGCGCTCAAGAGATCAATACGCCAGCGGCTATTCGACGGGCCTGTTCCAGGCGGTCATCGCAACCGATGCGCGCCTGGGACAGGGCGCCACCGTGGGCGGGGGCGTGGCCTTTTCGACCACCAGCGTCTCGGCCGATCAGGGATCTGGCACCGTCCAGGAAGGTTCGGTATTTTTGTATGGCAAGCAGCCTGTTCAAGGCTTCATTCTCGACGGCATGTCCAGCTTCGGGCTGTCCACTACCGACGTATCGCGCGATAACCTGACTGGCTTCGGTGGTCATAAGCTTCAGGCTAATAGCATCCGGGGCAACAGCGCGCTGCTGAGCGTGGGACTCAGCCGCCCATGGGCGCTGGAAGATGCCGTGATCACGCCATACGCGCGCGTGACCTGGCAACGAATCGGCCAATCTTCATTCGACGAGGAGTCCGGTCCCGCCGCGCTGGCTATCGGCCGCTTTAGTGGACACGGGATACGGGGGGTGATCGGGCTGGCGGCGGGATCGAAGGCCTCGAACCCGTTGGCCGAAAGGTTTACTTATAGAGCGTATGCTGCTGTGGGCGCCGACACAAACAGCCTCGTCAATCCCAGCCTAGATGCGTCGCTCGCGGGAATATCCACCACAATCTATGCACCCAGTGTGGGTAAAACGTTCGTTCAGGCCGGGCTCTACGGTACAGCGGGGTTCGCACGCAATGCCTATGCCTATCTGGGGCTGTCGGGCGAGGCTCGCCACGGCGCTACGCTGGGGACGGTCAGCGCCGGCGTGCGGGTTGCATTCTAGCCCCGTCGGTTTCATTGGTGTCCGCATGCAGGCACGCCAAGAACCTCACATCAAAATAATGTCGTACTGTTCCTGGGAATATTGGCTCTCGACTTCCAATGATATGGGTTTGCCTATGAAGTCGCCCAGCATTGCCAAGTGCGGACTTTCTTCTTCCAGGAACAAATCCACAATAGCCTGCGACGCCAGGATACGGAATTCTTTGGGGTTGAATTGGCGTGATTCCCGCAGAATCTCCCTAAGGATTTCATAGCAAAGCGTGCGCGGTGTGCGCACGGTGCCGCGCGATTGGCACGTGGGGCAGGGTTCACACAATTGATGCGCCAGCGAATCCCGGGTGCGCTTGCGCGTCATTTCCACCAATCCCAACTGACTGAATCCGCTGACCGTCATGCGTGTGCGGTCCTTGGCCAGCGCCTTGCCCAGCTCAGCCAGCACCGCGCTGCGATGGCCGGCGTCGTCCATGTCGATGAAGTCCAGAATGATGATGCCGCCAAGGTTGCGCAGGCGTAATTGCCTGGCCAAGGCAATGGCGGCCTCGAGATTGGTCTTGAATATCGTATCGTCAAAGCTGCGTCCGCCGACGAATCCGCCGGTATTGACGTCCACCGTGGTCAGCGCTTCGGTCTGGTCGATGATCAAATACCCCCCCGACTTAAGATCGACACGGCGGGAGAGGGCGCGTGCGATTTCCTCATCGACATTGGCGGTGTCGAACAAAGGCCGCTCGCCGCTATAGTGTCTTATGCGGCTTAACACCGAAGGCGTATACGTCTTTGCCCAATCCAGCAATTCTTGTGTAGTGCTGCGCGAGTCCACCAGGATAGTGCCTGTATTGGGCGTGACCATATCGCGAAGCACGCGTTGCGCCAATGTCAGGTCGGTGTGCAGCACGGACGGCGTGGGCTGGCTTTTTGCCTTGGCCTGGACGCTGGCCCAAAGGGTATGCAAATAAGATTGGTCCGCCTGCAACTCCTCGTCGGTGGCGCCTTCCGCCTGCGTACGGACGATGAAGCCGCCGGTTTCATCCGCAGGCATAAACCGCTGCACACGTTCACGTAGAGAAAGGCGGTCTTCTTCGCTTTCGATCTTTTGCGATATGCCGATGTGGGGATCGTAGGGCAGGTAGACCAGCATGCGCCCGGCAATACTGATTTGCGTGGAAAGCCGCGCGCCTTTGCTGCCCAATGGATCTTTAATGACTTGAACCATTAACGATTGCCCTTCATACAGCAGCTTCTCGATAGGGGTAATGGCAGTGCCATTGTTGCGCTCGGTACGATTCTGCCTAAGGTCGGCCACATGTATGAATGCGGCGCGCTCAAGTCCGATATCGACAAATGCACTTTGCATCCCCGGTAGCACCCGCACCACCTTACCCAGGTACAGGTTGCCAACATGCCCCCGCTGTACGCTGCGCTCTATGTGCAGTTCCTGGACCGAGCCTTGTTCCACAAGGGCTACCCGGGTTTCGAATGGCGTAACGTTTATCAGTATGTCTTCAGTCATATCGGTAGTATGGGCCGTGCAGGGTAATTTGCGCAATTCAACCAGTGTAGGGTAACTATATATATAGAGGCTGACCTCCTCGCTATATGGAAGCTGTCGTCTCCTCTATATATAGAAGCCGTTGGCCCTCGATAGATAGAAGCTGTTGTCCCCTCTATATATAGAGGCTCGTTTCGTCTTTCTCTATAGAAAGGTCCGTACGCACCATATGCATAGGGATCTTTGGGGAGGTGTCCATGGATTATTTGAGCGTCCGCCAAAAATAATTTCTCTTTGTCGATCAATATCTTAAGTCATGTCTTGTCATATTTTTGACGTATTCCAGGGATTTTGGCCGGTTTCGGCTTGCACGGCACAAAAAAGCTGTG
>CAZONP010000157.1:0-1134 GCA_964581155.1 uncultured Candidimonas sp.
CCCTTCACCTTTTGCTCTGTGCCCTTCACCCGTCGGCCGAGACACTCGACATCAGATTCACACTTCTCTCGATTTCCAGTTTCAACATTCGATTCTCCTGACCTTGGATGAGCTCGCCACCGCCGTCTGTCTGCCACGATCGTTTACCGGATCCACATTCATAGCACCGTCCATTGGTTCAATTACAGTTGGGGCCTGCTGTGTCGAACCGTGAGCCTTCGTAGCACTAGGCGACGATACGCTCTTCAGGATACGCATTGCTGCCCGCATAGTCATCTCGTATCCGGTAGCTCTACTGTTGGAGTCCTCGAGAACCTACCGCGACTACTCGTTTCGTGTACGACATTTTCTGGTGAACGGCAGGGCGTTTTGGCTGAGCTATAACGACTTGTATAAGACAGTAGACGTGCAGGTGCGATCAAAAATTGACTGGCATGTTTCACGTGGAACAGTCCCTGCGCCAGAGGAATGATCAGGGGAGGCTTCGTCAACTAAGACGACTGACGGCGTTTACAGCTCACGTTCATAGGAAAGTTTGGGTTTGGAGAACGCATTTAAGCCAAATGCCCGTACCTATCTGCCCAGTCATTACCTACAGGAAAAACTCGAACTGAGGTTGAGGTTACCTGTATAGCGGGCGAATAGTAGTAGGAAGTTCGTTCAGCTTTCACCTACCCCAAACTTCTGCTGCAGGCAGGCGCTGAGCAACGTCAAACCATCCCGGCCTGGAGGTGCCTGCCGGCTGGGTTGGAATTCGTTGGACGTATGGTTGAATCTCGTTTCATGCCCCTTGCCGTGCACCCCAGATACCTGCTCGAGTGTTGCCGAGTGTATGCGGGGCCGGTCTAGCAGATGAGGTGTGGAATGTCATTCAGTTCCTATTCCAGCTTCAATCTCGGTAGTACCCAGACACGTCGCGAGCAAATGTGAATTTCGAGTTGTTCCACGTGGAACATCTGGCAATCCGCGACCAGGTGAGTAAAAGGTTACGCAGCGATGAATACTCGAGAGGGGGTACTCTGGATGGTCGGGGTACTCGTTGTCCATAACGGTCGGGCCAGATTTGTTAACACTAGGGGAAGTTCATCCCGCTCGGCAATAGCGTGATGCCGGAGTGTGCTCAGTTTCTCCTCG
>CAZONP010000157.1:1234-6209 GCA_964581155.1 uncultured Candidimonas sp.
CATTGTGATGTATCCGGTTGACGACAGGCAGTCGCGTGGGTGGCGGACAATGCCATGTTTCACGTGGAACAAATGCTTTCGGGAACCATACGCGCGAACCGCTAATCACACACCCCTTCATGCATGGGGATCGCTGCGACGCACTGTGACTCGGATTCGGGAGTAGCAACGGCTGTATATAGAAGATTGACTCATGACAGGGATGGGTGCCACATGCCACAGTCCGTCCAGAGTGTGAAGGTTGATATGCTGCACTGCAAAATAAGCAGCTGATGAAAGCCGGTATGTAACGCCTTCCCTTTCCGCATAGCGGTCAATCGAATATGTTTCACGTGGAACATTAACCGCGAGTCGCTGTGAGGTAGCCACCCAACTGTTTCACGTGAAACACATGCCCGTAGACGCAGCCCGAACGATTCTCTCGCGCAGAGAGGGCGGGAAGTATAATGCGGCGTTAACTTGCTCTTTTTTTGGCTTCGAGATGATTTACCCAGAACAGTTTGATGTAATCGTAGTCGGCGGAGGCCACGCCGGTACAGAAGCCGCACTGGCGGCTGCGCGCATGGGTGCTCGAACGCTGCTGCTTACACACAATATCGACACACTCGGCCAGATGTCCTGCAATCCATCCATCGGAGGAATAGGGAAGGGCCATCTGGTGAAAGAGGTGGATGCACTTGGCGGCGCCATGGCGCTCGCCACGGACCAGGCGGGTATTCAATTTCGCATACTTAACCGGTCCAAGGGCCCCGCGGTGCGGGCCACTCGCGCCCAACTCGACCGATCAATGTACCGCCGGGCTATCCGGTGCATGCTCGAGAATCAACCGAACCTCACGATTTTTCAACAGGCGGTCGAAGACCTCTTGCTTGAGGGTGACCGGGTGGTTGGCGCGACCACGCAAATTGGCCTGCAGTTCCGGGGTGCAGCTGTGGTGCTGACCGCAGGGACTTTCCTGAACGGTCGCATCCACGTTGGTCTGGAAAATTATTCTGCGGGCAGGGCAGGGGATCCACCAGCCATTACGCTGGCACATCGTCTGAAGGAACTCAAGCTTCCACAGGGTCGCCTGAAAACAGGCACACCGCCGCGTATTGACGCTCGCAGCATCGACTTCGGTGCCCTGGAGACACAACCGGGTGATAGTGATCCGGTTCCGGTGTTCTCTTTCATGGGGTCTGCCGACATGCATCCGGATCAGCTTCCGTGCTGGGTGACGCATACCAACGCCAAGACACATGACATCGTTCGGTCAGGCCTGGATCGATCGCCTATGTACAGCGACGCCGGCACGATCGAAGGCATTGGTCCGCGCTATTGTCCGTCAATCGAAGACAAGATCCACCGTTTCGCAGATAAGGAAAGCCACCAGATCTTTCTGGAGCCCGAAGGCTGGAGCAGCCGCGAAATCTACCCGAACGGTGTCTCCACCAGTTTGCCGTTCGACATTCAGTTCGCTATGCTCCGTTCGATGCGAGGGTTGGAGAACGCTGTAATCATGCGCCCTGGCTATGCCATTGAGTACGATTACTTTGATCCGCGCGGCCTGCTTCCCACACTGGAAACCCGTGCCATTCAAAACCTGTATTTCGCCGGCCAGATCAACGGCACAACGGGTTATGAAGAGGCGGCAGCTCAAGGTCTGCTTGCAGGTCTGAATGCGGCCCGCAAGGTCAAGGGGGAAGAAGGCTGGTACCCGAAGCGCAACGAAGCCTATCTGGGTGTGCTTGTAGATGACCTGATCACTCGCGGGGTAACTGAGCCGTACCGCATGTTTACGTCGCGAGCCGAGTATCGGCTGAGCCTCAGGGAAGACAACGCAGACCTGCGGCTGACCGAGACAGGGCGCCAGCTTGGCCTTGTCGACGATGCACGCTGGGAGGCATTCAGCCGCAAGCGCGAGGCCATCGAAGCAGAAATAGAGCGCCTGCGTGGCACCTGGGTGAATCCCAAAGTGCTGCAGGCGCACGAAGCAACGGCTTTGCTGGGTCAACCCCTTGAGCGCGACGCCTCGGCCTTTGATCTCCTCAAGCGTCCCCAGGTGTCATATTCCGCCTTGATGCAGGCCCACGGAGCCGAGGGACAACCGATTGCTGGCCCCGGAGTGGAAGACGGGCAGGTAGCCGAACAGGTGGAAATCCAGGTCAAGTATGCCGGTTACATTCAGAAACAATCGGAGGATGTAGAGCGGCAGCGGGCGCAGGAAGAGATGCCTATTCCGGAAGATTTTGATTACGACAAAGTTCCGAGCCTGTCGATCGAAGCACGGCAGCGCCTCAAACAGGCGCGCCCGGCCACCATCGGCCAGGCTGCCCGGGTGTCAGGCATGACACCGGCGGCCGTTTCCCTGGTGCTGATTCAACTCAAGCGCCTGCAGGCCGGCGCACGTGCCACCCAATGAGCCAGTTTCAAGAATTCTCGCCGCGTCTGCGCGCCGCGGCTGAAACGTTGCACCTTGAGATCGACGCCCCTCAGGAAAACTCCCTGTTGGGCTATCTCGAGCAATTACAGCGCTGGAATCGTACCTATAATCTCACCGCAGTACGCGAGCCCGAA
Organism: uncultured Candidimonas sp.; assembly: GCA_964581155.1. Lineage (GTDB taxonomy): Bacteria > Pseudomonadota > Gammaproteobacteria > Burkholderiales > Burkholderiaceae_B > Pollutimonas. The sequence goes on from CAZONP010000157.1 coordinate 3,791, forward strand.
CGCATGCTGGTTCAGCATCTGTTCGACAGTCTGTCGGTGGTGGTTCCGCTGCGCAAGGTCCTGTACGAACGTACAGAGTCGCCCGTCATCGTTGATGTCGGCTCGGGAGCAGGGCTGCCCGGTGTCATCCTGGCTATCATGCTGCCCGGCGCTACGGTCCATTGTGTCGACACAGTCGAGAAAAAGAGCACCTTCATTCGCCATGTGGCGGGGGCATTGCGGCTGCCGGGTCTGCACGCTCACCATGCGCGCGTGGAATCATTGCCGCCATTGGGTGCCGACGCGGTGATTTCACGCGCATTCGCCTCGCTGGTCGATTTTGCGACCCTTTCAGGTCAGCATGTCGCCCGAGGGGGCCACCTGGTGGCCATGAAGGGTAAAGAGCCATCAGGCGAGATCGCAGAACTGCATGCGGCAACGCCCTGGCGAACTGAACGCATTGAACCGCTCGAGGTCCCGGAACTGGATGCCCAGCGTTGTCTGGTATGGATGACACAACAAGGAATCGCATGAAGAAGAATACCGTCGGAATGGGTGCGCATGTTTTCTGCATTGCGAATCAGAAAGGTGGCGTCGGCAAGACAACCACGGCGGTCAACCTGGCTGCCGCCCTTGCGGCACTCAAGAAAAGCGTCCTGCTCATCGATCTCGACCCTCAGGGCAACGCCACCATGGGCAGCGGCATCGACAAGAATGCGGCTGAAGTGAGCCTTTACGAGGTGTTGCTGGGCGAAGTCGGCATCGCAGAGGCGCGCGTGCGTTCCGAAGCGGGGGGCTACGATGTGCTGCCCGCCAATCGCGAGCTGTCAGGAGCGGAGATCGATCTCGTACAGATGTCCGACCGCGAGGCGCGTCTGAAGCTGGCCATCGATACGGTTCGTGACGAATATGACTTCATTCTGATCGACTGCCCGCCCACGCTATCATTGCTCACCCTCAATGGCTTGGCGTCTGCCACCGGGGTCATCATTCCGATGCAGTGCGAGTACTTCGCCCTCGAAGGCCTTTCCGACCTGGTCAACACCGTCAAGCGCGTCTTCAGCAACATCAATCCAGACTTGCAGCTGATCGGTTTGCTCCGGGTCATGTTCGATCCGCGCGTGACGCTGCAGCAGCAGGTTTCCGCGCAGATTGAGGCGCACTTCGGAGACAAGGTCTTCAAGACGGTCGTACCTCGCAATGTGCGGCTGGCCGAGGCTCCCAGCCATGGCCTGCCGGGCGTGGTTTACGACAGGAACTCCCGGGGGGCACGGGCCTACCTCGACTTCGGCAGCGAACTCGTGCGTCGCATGAAGCGCGAAACGCTCAAACAGACGGCACGCGCCGGCATTTGATCAGGCGAAAACAGGAATCCACATGGCAACGAGAAAACCCAAGGGTTTGGGAAGAGGGCTGGACGCGCTTTTGGGCGCAGACGCAACAATCATCGAATCATTGGGCCGCCCGCCGGCAGAGGATGTGCCGCCGGCCACCCTGAAGGTCAGCCAGCTGCAGGCCGGCAAGTACCAGCCGCGCACCCGCATGGATGAGGGCGCGCTCAACGAGCTCGCCGACTCCATCCGCACGCAAGGGGTCATGCAGCCGATTCTGGTGCGCCCGGTGAGTGCGGGCAAGAATCCCAAATATGAAATCATTGCCGGCGAACGCCGCTTCCGTGCGGCGGTGATTGCCGGCCTCAAGGAAGTGCCTGTCCTGGTGCGTGAAGTTCCCGACGAAAACGCTGCCGTCATGGCGCTCATCGAGAACATCCAGCGTGAAGACCTGAATCCGTTGGAAGAGGCTCACGGCGTGAAGCGTCTGCTGGACGAGTTTGGCCTCACCCACGAGCAGGCTGCGCAAGCGATCGGGCGTTCGCGCTCGGCAACCAGCAACCTGCTGCGTCTCCTGAACCTCGCAGAACCGGTGCAAACCATGTTGCTTGCCGGTGACATCGACATGGGTCATGCGCGCGCGTTGCTGGCTGTGGAACCGGCCAATCAGATCATGCTGGCCAACGAAGTGATCGCCAAGCGGATGTCGGTGCGTGAAACCGAGAAGCTGGTTGGGCGCAGCATGCGCGAGCAAGACGAGCAAGAGGCGCCTGCGCGCAAGAAAGACGCGACCCCTGCCGGCGACATCAAACGCATGGAAGAAGCGCTGTCAGACCGTCTGGGAACGCGCGTAACCCTGAAGGTGGGTGCTCGCAAGCGTGGGCAGCTCATCATCGACTTCCACGGTTGGGATCACCTTAACGCGCTGCTCGAGCAGCAGGGCCTGGGCTCTGTTCTCGATGACTAAAGCGAAGCGCGCATTTTTTAGGTATGATCTCGCCTGTCGCAGGAACCACACCTAAGACACACGAATTTCGTACACTGCTTGACAACAAAAAATAAACCACGCATAATACGAAATTCGCTGCCGGTGGGATGCCCGAGTGGTT
>CAZONP010000158.1:0-6165 GCA_964581155.1 uncultured Candidimonas sp.
CTTGCCGATATGGCCGGCCACCGACGACCAAGGCCAGTACTCGGCCTGGTCGACATAGCCCAGGTGCACAGGCAACGATTCCAGCCAGACCAGCGCCGGCAGCACCCATTGCCCGGGCTCGATTAGCGCGCTGCGGTAGCGTCCGGTGAACACACGGCCATGGCGCATGCCGGCGGCCATGCGCCGCCCCAGCGCCTGTATGACTTTCGATACGCTTTGGGGTTCCGGCGGGGTGACCAATAGGGTGATGCGGTCATTCAGCAATAGCCAGCCATGCAAGGCCAGCTTGTGGTCCTTGGACTCCTGCCGCAGCCATTGCTGCAACTGGTCCAGGGCGGCGGCGGGCGCGGGGTCGGAAATGGCGGCCAGCGGTTGCGCGAATTCCGCCTGCACCAGTTGCGGGATTTGCGGGGCGTAAAGGCGTGGCAGTCTGGCCATGATCAGGTGAAAACCATATGGGCGACGCGTGAAAGAAGGCGACATGATACAAGCATAGTGCGCCATAATAGACGGTCAACCGGCCTGAATCGTTCACTTCTTGGGGGTATGTTCATGCAGTCCAGCCAACCTGGTCTTTCCTCGGCATCCGACGCGGCGCGTTTCCATATACGCAAGGTCGCCGTCTGCGGCGCCGGCGTCATGGGGGCGCAAATTGCCGCGCATTGCGTCAACGCCGGTGTGCCGGTCGTGCTGTTCGACCTACCCGCCAAAGAAGGCGACAAGAGCGGCATTGCCAAGCAGGCCATCAAGCAGTTGGCCAAGCTCAACCCCGCGCCGCTGGGCTCGCCCGAGCTTGCCGCGCTTATCACCCCCGCCAACTACGAAGACCACCTGGCCCTGCTGAATGAGTGCGACCTGGTGATCGAAGCCATCGCCGAACGCCTGGACTGGAAGCGCGACCTGTATTTGAAGCTGGCCCCAGCGCTTAAGCCCGACGCCATCATCGCCAGCAATACGTCGGGGCTGTCCATTACGGCCTTGTCCGACGCGCTGCCCGAAGCCCTGCGCCACCGGTTTTGCGGCGTGCACTTCTTCAATCCGCCGCGCTACATGACGCTGGTGGAGCTCATACCCACCGCCGAAACAGAACCGCGCTTGCTGGATCTGCTGGAAACCTTCCTGGTGTCGGGGCTGGGCAAGGGCGTCGTGCGCGCCAAAGACACACCCAATTTCGTGGGCAACCGCATAGGCGTCTTCGGCATCTTGTCCACATTCGTCCAGGCCGAGAAATTCGGACTGCCCTACGAACTGGTCGACGAGCTTACCGGCGCGCGCCTGGGCCGGGCCAAGTCGGGCACTTTCCGCACGGCCGATGTGGTGGGGCTCGACACCCTGGCCCATGTCATACGTACCATGCAAGACCAGTTGCCCGACGACCCCTTCCACGCGCATTTCGGCGTCCCGCCCGTCGTGGCGGCCTTGATCGAAAAGGGCGCGCTGGGGCAGAAGAGCGGCGCGGGCTTCTATCGCAAACAGGGAAAGGCCATTTTGCGCCTGGATCCTGCCAAGCAGGACTACGTGCCAGCGGACGCCAAGATCGATCCCGGCGTCGCCGAAATCCTTGCCCAGCGCGACCCCGCCGCCAAGCTCCGGGCTTTGCACGATTCCGACCATCCCCAGGCGCAATTCCTGTGGGCCGTGTTGCGCGACAGTTTCCATTACAGCGCCGTGCACCTGGCCGATATCGCCGACAGCGCACGACAGGTGGACCTGGCCATGAAATGGGGCTTCGGCCATGCGCAGGGTCCGTTCGAAATCTGGCAGGCCGCCGGCTGGCACGACGTGGCCGGCTGGATCAACGACGACATTGCCGCAGGCAAAACGCTGTCCGACGCGCCCCTGCCCGAATGGGCCACGCGCGGTCAGGTGTGGCAGGCCCAGGGCGTGCATACGGCCGCCGGTTCATGGAACCCACGCGACAAGCGCTTCGAAGGGCGCAGCACGTTGCCGGTGTACCAGCGCCAAATTGGCGCGCCACGCCTGGTGGGCGAAACGCCCAGCCTGGAACAGGACATCGTTTACGAAGACGACGCCATCCGGTGCTGGACGCTGCCCGCGCCGCATCCGCGCGATGTCCTGATCGCCTCGTTCAAGACCAAAATGCATACGCTCAGCCCCGGTGTCGTGCGCGGCATCGTCCATGCGGTCGACCTGGCGGAAGCCTCGTACAAGGCGCTAGTCATCGGCCAGACCGACGACCCGTTTTCGGCCGGCGCCGACTTGAAGGCCATGATGCCGGCCTTCGCCCAGGGCGGAGCGGCGGCTGTCGAACCCATCGAACGCGAAATGCAGAACATGGTCTTGCGGCTACGCTACGCCCAGGTGCCTGTCGTTGCCGCCGTTGCGGGCCTGGCGCTGGGCGGCGGCTGCGAACTGTCGGTGCATTGCGCCCGGCGCGTCGCCCATTTCGAAACCTACATCGGCCTGGTCGAAGTCGGCATCGGGCTGGTGCCTGGCGCCGGTGGTCTGGCCTATTGCGCGCGCCGCGCCGCCGAGCTGCAGGCCGAAGCCGCACCCGACGCGCCCCTGCTGGCATTCGTCAAGAAGTTCGCCCTGGCGGTGGCCAGCGCGCAGGTGTCCAAGTCGGCGCTCGACGCCCGGGCCATGGGGTATTTGCAGCCCTCCGACCCCGTCGTCATGAATCGGCATGAATTGCTGTACGTGGCCTCGCGGGTCGCCCAAACCATGGCCGACAGTGGCTGGCGCGCGCCGTTGGCGCAGCGCTTCCCGGTTGCGGGCCGCGATGGCATCGCCACCTTGAAGGCGCAATTGCTGAACATGAAAGTGGGCGGGTTCATTTCCGAGCACGATTTCGTGGTCGCCGAGAAAGTGGCGTCCGTCATTTGCGGGGGCGATGTCGACCCGGGAACATTGGTCGACGAAGCGTGGATGCTGGCGCGCGAGCGCGAGGCCTTCCTGGCGCTGCTGGTCGAACCCAAGACGCAGGAACGCATTGCCGGCATTCTTCAAACCGGCAAGCCCGTTCGCAATTAAAGGAATGCACTCATGACCCAATTACAACAAGCGTACATCGTCGCCGCCACCCGCAGCCCCATCGGCAAAGCGCCGCGCGGCGTGTTCTCGCATACCCGCCCGGACGATCTGCTGGCCACCGTCATCAAAGGCCTGTTGGCGCAAGTGCCCAACCTTGACCCGGCGGCCATAGAAGACGCCATCGTCGGTTGCGCCATTCCCGAAGGGCCGCAAGGGCTTAACGTGGCGCGCATCAGCACCCTGCTGGCCGGGCTGCCGGCCTCTGTGGCGGGGGTTACCGTCAACCGCTTCTGCGCCTCGGGGCTGACCGCCATTGCCATGGCGGCCGACCGCATAGCCGTCGGCCAGGCCGACGTGATCATCGCCGCCGGCACCGAATCCATGAGCCTGGTGCCCACCATGGGCGTCAGCACGTCCTTCAGCCCCAACATCTTCGCCGACGACGAGAACCTGGGCATCGCCTACGGCATGGGCCTGACGGCCGAGCAAGTGGCCACGCAATGGAAGGTGTCGCGCGAGGACCAGGACGCTTTCGCGCTGCGCTCGCACCAGCGCGCCATCGCCGGCCAGCAGGCGGGCGAATTCAATGACGAAACCTTGCCCATCGATGTCGTCAGCCGAGGCGCGAATCTGCGCACCGGGCAGCCGGCCGTGGCCCACGCCACCATTACGCGCGACGAAGGCCCGCGCGCTGACACCAGCCTGGAAGCATTGGCAAAGCTGCGCCCCGTGTTCGCCGCCAGGGGCAGCGTCACGGCGGGCAACAGCTCGCAAATTTCCGATGGGGCCGGCGCACTGCTTGTCGTGTCGGAACGCGCGCTGAAAGAACACAACCTGACGCCGCTGGCGCGCTTCGTGTCGTTCGCCGTGCGCGGCGTACCGCCCGATATCATGGGCATCGGCCCCAAGTTCGCCATTCCCCATGCGCTGAAGCTGGCCGGCTTGCGGCAGGACCAGCTGGGCTGGATAGAACTCAACGAAGCCTTTGCGGCACAGTCGCTTGCCGTCATGCGCGACCTGAACCTGGATCCCGAACTGGTCAACCCCTTGGGCGGCGCCATTGCGCTAGGCCATCCGCTAGGCGCCACCGGCGCCATCCGCGCGGCGACCGTCATCCACGGCTTGCGCAGGCGCAATCTCGAATACGGCATGCTGACGATGTGCGTGGGTACCGGGATGGGGGCGGCGGGGATATTTCAGCGGATGTAAGACGACGGAGGCTAATCATGACGGCTACACCCGTGAATGCGCGGGTTCAAAAGCACCGTGACGCGCGGCGTAAAGCCGGGTTGCGCCCAGTGCAGATCTGGGTGCAGGATACGCGCCGACCGGGCTTTGCCGACGAATGTCGTCGCCAATGCCTTTTGGTGGCCGAGGCGGATAAGACCGATGCCGACCTGGAGCGGCTTATGGATGCAGCCTTGGCTGATTTGGACGGCTGGAAGGGATGATTAAATCCTGCATACCATGAAGGAAAACCGACCATGCGCTCAACTCAACATCGAGACGGCTTGCGCACACTCTTGGCTCGCGACCGAGCCATGGAGGCGTGGCTGCGTGAGGAGGTTATCCCGGCCGCTCAGGCGCTGAAGGACGCGCCCGAGCGTGCGCTGTCGGTCGATCAGGTGCGCAAACACCTGGCAGCAGAACGCCGCCGTCACGCGGGCGATGCGTAAGCCATACGGTCCTTCGTGGCTCGCAGGGTCAACGTCGTTGGCCAAGAAAGAGGCACCCCTAGCCCACAAGGGCCCCTGACTGCTGCAACGCCTTCAAGCTAAGCCCGTGGCTATCCTTATCCGACAGCACCGGCCTTTTTTCCGGCCAGGCAATAGCAAGGTCGGGGTCGTCCCAGCGCAAACACGCTTCATCCTCTGGGTGGTAGTAGTCGGTGCACTTGTATTCCACGACGGCCATGGGCGACAGCACCAAAAAACCATGCGCGTAGCCTGGCGGAATCCATAACATGGTGTATGCCGTAGTCTCTGGCGCGTACTGCACTTGCGACAAGTGCAGGCCTTGCCACTGGCCAAACTGCGGCGAGCCGGCGCGCATGTCCACGGTTACGTCGAACACGCTGCCTTGCACGACGCGCACCAACTTGCCTTGCGGATGGCGAACCTGGTAGTGAAGTCCGCGCAATACCCCCTGGCGCGACGTGCTGCAATTGTCTTGCACGAAGTGGGTAAGCGTCATGCCGGGCAGTGCGGAAAACTTGCGCGCCTGGTAGCTTTCCAGGAAATAGCCGCGATCATCGTGGAACACCGACAACTCAAGCTGCTTCACACCATCAAGCTGGGTGTCCAACACATTCATTCAAAGCCTACCCTGCGCGGTTAAGTGGAAATTATTGAACTGAAAACTGAACGTGCTTGCCTGTCCGTGCCAGCATGTCCACCAATGCATCAATGGTGAACTTGATGGTCTTCTTGTTCATTACGTCGGAAACACGCGGCCGCGTTACGCCAAGAATCTCTGCAGCTTCAGCTTGCTTGAGATTATTCGCTTCAATCCACCCCGCCAACTCAGTCATCAGGGAGTCCTTGATGGCCAGCTTCTCCGAGATGATTCGTTGCGATGCCGCCTTAAGCGCTGCCGCTTCTTCCTGATCAAACCCCAAGTCCGCAAACACGTTGCCGCCGACCGGGGTAATGTGCCTGGATTTAGTGTCTATGCTCATTTCTTACTCCTTTCCTGGATAACGGCTTTGTACCGAGTCGCTGTAATTTCCTTATCGTGTTTGCTGGTTGAAGTCGTTTTTTTCTTGAAGCAGTGCAGTACATAAACCGCTTCCGGAAACTTGGCGACGTACATCACGCGAAACCAACCATCATGGAGGTTGATGCGGATTTCCTTCGTTCCCGCCCAAACAGCGTCGAATGGCTTCCAGTTTTCGGGTTCAAGCCCTGCCTGTACGCGACCCAGCTGGTGACCAGCCTCCTTGCGAGCGCTGGACGTGAAAATGTCGTCGTCTTTAATATCTCGCAGCGAGGACCCCCGCCAGTCAATTGGTTTTTCGCTCATACTTCCCCCTTGCATCAGTGTATCAAATTTGGTACACAACGCAAGGGACTGGTATTCCTTAACGGCTTTCAGGGCTGGCTAAAAAACCAACATGATCAAGCGCCGCTGAATTTTTTCACCCAGTGCGCCGTCGAGGCGTCGTGCGATGGG
>CAZONP010000159.1:0-6149 GCA_964581155.1 uncultured Candidimonas sp.
GACATGGCTACGGGTGGGGCCGAAGACGATGCATCAAGCCCGTTTGCGACGGCCTGCTGGTTACGGGATTGGGCATACGTGGCGAACGCGGTGCCGTTACGGGCGACCGAGAGCGACAGCCCGGTTCCAGTTGGGGTCAGGCTGGGGTCAAGGAAGAGCAGGCTGGAATCGATTTTACCGAATGAGCCAGTCGTGGACGCGGCTTGCAGGAAGTTGTAGGTTTGCCCCTGTCGGTAAGGTCCGCCCGACAAAGCCAGCGTACTGCCTGGTTTGAGATCGGCGGTTCCACCGACGATCAAGGTGTCGTAGCGGTTTTCCGCATCCACTTCCAATTGCAGGACCGAACCTGCGTAAGCTGTGTAGTCGCCTGCGACAGTCAGGGTGCCGACCGAGTTCCCTGGTGCGACCACGCCGTGGTTGTGCAGGTGCCCCACATGACCCGAGCCGCCCAGAATGCCGTATTGCTCGACAGTTGTGGAGGTGCCTGTCAGAAGCGAGCCATTGACTACCAGCTTGCCGCCTTCAATAGTCGTGTTGCCCGTGTACGTATTTTTGCCCGTCAGCGTAAGAGTCCCCGCGCCCCGCTTTATCAGCGCGCCCGGGCCTTCGCCCAGGGTGGAAAGATCGCCAATATCGTTCGAAAACGTGGCGCTGTAACCCATGGTGTCGACATCAAACGTGGATACGAACAGCGCTGGCCCGCGCACGGCCTTGCCAACATTCAGCAAGCCCCAGCCGTAGACGTCGTTGTAGCGCTTGGTTGGGTCAGACCCAAGATCGGTTGCGGTTGTCAGTATGGTTTGCTGCAGCTGATAGGCGTTAAAGAATGGGAAGGCCTCTTTCACGAGTGCCACCCCGCCGGTAACGTGCGGCGCCGCCATGGATGTGCCGGGGTAGCGTATGTAATTGCCTTGGAAATATACTGAGGTTATGCCGTCGTTTTCATTGACACTGCCGGGCGCTGCCAGACACCAGCTGGCGGCCACGCCGCATTTGTTCGCGTAAGAGGCCAATTCATTGGTGTCTACATCCACTGCGGTCACGGCCAGCCAGTTGGGCTTAAGGTCAGCGTAGTGGAAGGGCATGCCGGCCAGCAGATCGGGGTGTTGCTGCTTTTCGTTGCCGGTGGCGAACACCATAAGCGTCCCCGCCTTCTGCAGTTCATAGAGCGCGCCGAGCGTTTTGCTGAATAAATCATCGACGTTGAAGCCCGAACCCGTCCGTACAAACTCAGTCACGTTGCAAGGGCTGTCCGCCGGCATCGAACTGGTTTCGGAGCAATCGTTCACCCCAAGGCTGTTATTGATGACGACAAGGCGTTGTTTCGCCATATAACTCCAGGCCTGCGAAAACCCTGGGTCGTACCCGTTGATGGCGATCTGTTCGTAGGTGGGGTTGTCGTCACCGTCGTCATCATCGTCGCTGTCGTCATCATCGCCGTCGCCTATGCGCACGGAAAATAGGTTTGCGTCGAAAGCGACCCCGTGCATGCCAACGCCATCGCGCCGGGCAGCCATAATGCCGCTGACGTGTGAGCCGTGTCCAATGCCCGAGTCGAAGCCGTTGGACTGGGTAACGGGTCGCCTGAGCGAAAAGTCGTACCCGCCGAGGATTTTTCCGAGAAACTCGGAATGCGAAGCGGTGATTCCAGAGTCGAGGATGCCGATAGTGACGCCTTTTCCCGTGTAACCCAGGCCATAGGCTTCGGCCGCGCCGATCATGCCCAAACCGGACTGGTTACGGTATTCCCGGGTTTCAAACGGGCTTTGCGCTTGTGCAGGCAAACTGGCTATAAGCGCCGAGACGATCGATGCCGCAAGGGAATAACTCGAGTATCGACGGGTCATGTGAAGCCGGGAATAAGCCAAGAACCGCCGAATTTAACATGTTTCGTTACATTGATGAGAACGAATGGTGCCTTCTAAACATCTTCGATGTCTACCGATTCAGTCCATTCAAAGATTGTGACGTTCGGCTGAAGGCGGGGCGGAAAAAATCTTCCCCACCTAGAAATAATAAAAGCCACTATTTCTAGTGGCCCTGTATATCCGCAAACCCGCGTAGTCAGTGGCGGACAGGGTGAGATTCGAACTCACGGTACGCCTAAACGTACACTGGATTTCGAGTCCAGCGCATTCGACCACTCTGCCACCTGTCCTGTACGCCGGCGCCTAGCCGAGTCGAAGGGCAGGCGCGTATCAAGCGAAGTTCGCTATTCTAACAAGAATTAAAAAAAACGCATAATGACTCTAAAAAGTTACACTCGACGCCATCATTACGTCTATCTTGGACCACTCTGAAAAGGAACAACATGCTTAAAGGCAAACGTGTAGTCGTTACAGGTTCAACGAGCGGAATCGGCATGGCCATGGCGCGCGAATTCGCGTCCAACGGCGCCGACGTCGTCATCAACGGTTTCGGCGATGCCGCCGCCATAGAAAAGGAACGCGTCAATATCGAGCTGGAGTTCGACGTCAAGGCCTACTACCTGAATGCCGATTTGATGCAGGCCCAGGCTACGCGCGACTTCATTGCCGACTCGGTCAAGGCATTGGGAGGCATCGACATACTGGTGAACAATGCCGGCATCCAGCACACCGACCTTATCGAGGACTTCCCGGTCGACCGCTGGGACGCCATTATCGCGCTTAACTTGTCGGCCGCCTTCCATGGGACGGCAGCGGCGTTGCCGCACATGAAGGAACAGGGCTGGGGACGCATTATCAACATTGCCTCGGCGCACGGTTTAGTTGCCTCCGCCACCAAGTCCGCGTACGTGGCGGCCAAGCACGGCGTTGTCGGGCTAACAAAAGTCACGGCCCTGGAAAACGCCGGCAATGGCGTCACGTGTAATGCCATCTGCCCCGGCTGGGTGCGCACGGCGTTGGTGGAAAAGCAAATCCAGGCGCTGGCAGATAAACAGGGCATCAGCGTGGAAGCCGCCGCCATCGAGCTGTTGACCGAAAAGCAGCCGTCGCTGCAATTTGTTACGCCCAAGCAGCTGGCCGGCGCGGCGCTATTCCTGGCGTCCGAATCGGCGGACCAGATGACAGGCACCACGCTGACGCTCGACGGCGGCTGGACCGCACGGTAAGCACGATGCTGGTATTACTTTCCCCGGCAAAGAAGCTGGACTACGATTCGCCGGTACGCACCACGCTGCATACTCAGCCGTTGTTTGTCGACCAGGCCAGTGACCTCATCAAGGTGCTCAAGCGCAAGTCGGCATCCGAAATCGCCGGCCTCATGGGCCTGAGCGACACTTTGGCCCAGTTGAACGCTCAGCGCTATGCGGCATGGACACCGCACTTCGATCAGACCAACGCGCGGCAGGCGCTGTTGGCCTTCAATGGTGACGTTTACGCGGGACTGGATGCGCCCGCATTGTCCGACGCCAAGCTGAAGTGGGCGCAAGACCACGTGGTCTTGCTTAGCGGTCTGTATGGCGCGTTGCGGCCGCTCGACCTGATGCAGCCGTATCGCCTTGAAATGGGAACGCGCTTGCCAACCCGCAAAGGCGGCACGCTATACGATTTTTGGGGCGACACGATTGCGCAGTATTTGAACGAGCGCCTGTCGGAATCGTCCGGCGCCAAGGGCAAGAGCAAACCGGTGGTGCTCAATTTGGCGTCGCAAGAGTACTTCAAGGCGGTGGATTTGAAGGCCCTCAATGCCAAGGTCGTGCAATGTGTGTTCCAGGACTACAAGAACGGGGAATGGAAGATCATCAGCTTTCATGCCAAACGCGCGCGCGGGCTGATGGCCCGATTCGTGATCGACCACAAGATCAAGGAACCCAACGCGCTCCATGCATTCGCCAGTGAAGGCTATGTCTTTTCCGCTGACGCGTCATCGCCCGAAAGGCTGGTGTTCCGGCGGGCCGCTCCATTCGTGCGCAACGCTGCATAACAATGCAACGGTCAGGCGCTTAGCTCCGATACGCCGCGCAATTCCTGGCGTATCAGTTGGGCCGCCTTGACCATTTGGCGCAAGGGGTAAGCCAGCGCCGCCAATTCGCCGTCCGTCTCGATCGACAGGGGCGGATCGGCATCGTCGCCGTCCAGGTAGGCACGAACCGCATCCAGAGATTGCCGGATGCCGTCGGGCACGGTGGGCAGGCTCGCCAGTATGGGCACCGCCGCACTGGTTTGTGATGCCAGCACGTGGTATTGGATCAGAAGATTATTGAACGCGGGTACATCGGTTTGGCGTCTTACGGGTTCGTCCATCATCCGGTAAAACGCGCTGGCAAAGTTGCTGAACGCAATGTATACATTCTTTCGGGCAACGCGCCAGCGAACTTCGGCTTCATGCTGCTGCTCCGCCAGCGCGCTGGCATCGGCTTGCGTGTCGGCCGTTGCAGCCGCCTCCAAGCGGCTCAGACGGGCATATTCCAGGCCTGTGTTCAGCAGTTCCTGGTTGGCTTTTTTTGCGGCCCGGGCCAGCGACCCCATGAAGCTGCACTCCCACCACGGCAGTATGTAACTGCAAACCAGGGCGATGGCGCAGCCGATGACGGTATCGGCCAGTCGTTCGCCAATCACGAAGCTGTCGTCGGGCGTCAGAAAGTGGAAGACCAGCAGCACGTATAGGGTGTTGAATACCGCCGCGATCATGAAGTTGAGCTGGATCAGGCTATAGCCAAGAATGCAAGCGAAGACCAATACGGCAAGGAAAATATTCGGGCTCTGGGTTACGTTGAACAACATCAGCGCCAGCGCGCAGCCGATCAGCGTGCCGGCCAGCCGCCAGCCATTGCGTTGCCGGGTCTGCGCGAAACCCGGCTTCATGACGATGAGTATGGTCAGCACGATCCAGTACCCATGCATTTTGAGGCCTGGAATAAGGCCCTCCAGACCGGCGGACGCCATGGCCGATGTGGCGGTCATGGTAATGAACGCGGCAATGGTCACGCGCGCGGCATACCGGAAGTGCGACGAGTCCAGGCGCAGATTGCTGGTAAGCATGCCCACGCGCCAGGTCTGGCGCGACAGGAAGCGGTCCAGTGCCTTGTCCAGGCGCATGTCGACGAGCGCGGTGTCCGACGTCTGGCGCGTATGATCCGCCATTCGGTCCACCAGGCGGGTGGCATTGCGCAGGCGGCGCAGCACTTGGACAAGTAGCGCGTACACCTCGGGCTGCTCGGCAACCATGCCGGCCTCACGGTATCTTTGCAGTTCGAACTCAATGGCGCGCAGTTCGGCCTTGACGCTGTTTCGTTCACGAGCCGGGCGGTTGCTGGCAACGCTAAGCGCAATATGCGCCAGATTCCCCGACAGTTTGTAGAGCGCGTCGCGTGCAAAGATCAGCACGTCGCTGTCGGGCACGCTGCGGCGCAGTGTGGCGTAGTCGGTATGCGTGGCCACCAGGCTGTCCAGCAGGGCAACCATGTCGATGAATACATTAAGCGACGCAATACGCAGTCTGTCGGCCCGGCCCGCGCCCCTGGGCAATTCCCGTAGCACGGTGTCGCGTGCCGCCTGGTGCTTTTCGGTCATGGCGCTCTGCGCGTGGATCAGCCGCCGGTAGCTGTCTTCCAGATCGATGTTCACATCGTAGAAGCGTGCACGCGCGTCAATGTAGTTGGCGGTGGCGAACAAGGCCACGGATAATACCTGCTGTTCTTCGCGATGCCAGAACAGACGATGCACGATGGTGCTGAAGACAAAATAAAATACGCTGCCGGAGAACGAATAAATCGTGTGCAATAAAACGTCGTGAGGCGCCAACGGCTCGCGCATCGTCAAGGTCATGATCAGCAGGCAGGCGAAACCCAGCAAACCGCCTTGCTTGCCAAACACAGTGAACATTGAAAACAGAAAGCACAGCGCAGGCACCAGAAGCAATAAAAGCACACTGTGCGACGAAGCCAGACCAGTTAGCGCCGCAGTAAGCGAGCCCAGCAACACGGCTCCCAGCATGCCGTTTGTGCCGTAACGGCGTGGTCCGCCAGGCTGATCGATGATGGCGACGCAGGCGGCACCAATGGCCGCGATCATGGCTATGCTGTAGAGCTGGAATACACCTGCCAATATCAGGGCGGGCACCATGACGCCCACGGCCTGGCGCAAGCCGCCAAAGAAATAGTGACTATAAAAGAAGCGTTGAAGCGAAGGTATGCGGGATGCCATGTGGGCACTATAGCGCGT
>CAZONP010000160.1:0-3477 GCA_964581155.1 uncultured Candidimonas sp.
CGCCACGCGGCGCGCCCGTACCTGTCGCCCACCCAGCCCCCGCCACCGGCGCCTCTCGTAATGGTTCAGGGACGATGCATGTACCCGCACCAGCCAGCACCAGCCAGCACCAGCCGCACCGGCTCCAGCCCGCCAAATACCGACGGCCAGCCCAGCTCCGATGCCCACGAGGGCCGGGCAGGCCGGCCTGAGTGGGCGAGCGCATGCCGCTTCTTCTTCAACCACCCAACGTTGGGCAAGAAGGTCAAGCACGCTGACCGTCTCAACGTCCGGCCAACATACGCTATGCAGTCGTGCGCAGGAGGCATTGCGGTGGCAGGGCGTCGAGACCGCAGCGAGCCGGCGGCGAAGGCAGCGCGTATGCGCGAACGAGCCAGGCGATGCGGGCGAGGCGCGCAGGGCGCCGAGCAGGCCGAGGGACCGGCCACCGCAATGCCTCCTACACACGACGTTCAAGCACCACAGCATCACAGCATGGCACCGAACGTTCGCATCAACCGACCCTGCCTTCTTCGCCCACCGTAAACCATCCGCCGCGTAGGGCGATCCTAGTGGCCTTGATATGCATCAGTTATCATCTCCGCAATTCATCGTGGAACGATACAAAAATGAACACGATCACCTTGCTGCTGCTCACGTTCGGCCTATCTGTAACCGGCCTGTTTATCTTCATCTGGTCACTTCGCAAGCGCCTCTTCGATGACAATCCCGCCGCCGCCAACGTCATCTTTTCTGAAGGTGAAATCGGTACGGTCGAGGACCCATCCGCTACGTCCGAGCAGCGCCACGGCTTGCAGCGGGCCGCCGCGCCCGTACAGGCGCTGGAACCGGACGCCGCGCGGGATGCGCGCAAAAAAGTGGAGCTGGCCGAGCGTGTGCTGGCGGATCGCTCCACCGCCTACGTAGCCTTTGTGTTTCTTGCCTGTGCCGTGGCGTGGCTTGTGCTGGCCTCGGTGGCCGGGCTGATCAGCTCCATAAAGCTACATGAGCCGGATTTCCTGACCCAGTACGCGTGGCTTACCTTCGGACGTATCCGCACATTGCACTTGAATGCGGTGGCCTATGGCTGGGCACCCATGGCCGCCTTCGGCATTGCCATCTGGACCTTGCCCCGCTTGCTCAAGACTGAACTCATGGGTGGGCGTTTCGCCATCCTGGGCGCGATGCTATGGAATGCGGCGCTGATCGCCGGTCTGGGCAGCATTGCGGCCGGGTTTAACGACGGCCTGGAGTGGCTCGAAATTCCCTGGCAAATCGACATCCTCTTTGTCGTCGGCGGCGCGCTTATCGCGCTGCCCCTGGTCTTCACGCTGCAGAATCGCCGTGTCGAACATCTTTACGTGTCCATCTGGTACATGGGTGCCGCACTGTTCTGGTTTCCAATTTTGTTTCTGGTCGGCAATATTCCTGGCCTGCATTTCGGTGTGGAGCAGGCCACCATGAATTGGTGGTTTGGCCATAACGTGCTGGGCTTGTTCTATACGCCGGTGGCGCTGGCCTCGGTTTATTACTTCCTGCCGAAAATCATCGGGCGCCCGATCCAGTCGTACAACTTGTCTCTGTTGGGTTTCTGGGCGCTGGCGTTCTTTTACGGACAGGTGGGTGGCCATCACCTTATCGGCGGGCCGGTGCCTGGCTGGCTGATCACGCTGTCCATCGTCCAAAGCATCATGATGGTGGTGCCGGTGCTGGCCTTCTCGGTGAACCAGCACCTGACCATGCGCCACAATTTCAAGACGCTGGTCTACTCGCCCACGTTGCGCTTCATTGTGCTGGGCGCCATGATGTACACGCTCAGCTCCGTTCAAGGCTCGCTCGAGGCGTTGCGCAGCGTTAATACGGTTACGCACTTCACGCACTTTACCGTGGCTCACGCGCACCTGGGTTTGTACGCGTTCTTTTCGCTGGTCATGTTCGGCGCCATCTACTTTGTCATGCCGCGTGTCATGTCGTGGGAATGGCCTTATCCGAAACTGATCGCGCTGCACTTCTGGCTGGTGACGATCGGTTTTGCCATTTACTTCATCGGTTTGACGATAGGGGGCTGGCTGCAGGGCGTTGCCATGCTCGACGCCTCCGTTCCGTTCATGGACTCGGTGCGGCTGACACTGCCATATCTTCAATCCCGTAGTGTCGGCGGGGCGCTGATGACGCTTGGTCATCTGGTGTTTGCCGTCCACTTCATGGCCATGGCCTTGCGCTACGGCCCCCGCCGCATCGGTGCGGCTCTCTTTCACCAGCCCGCCTTGCCCGCGCCGGTGCTGGCACAGGCCTGAAGATGGAAAGCGAATACAAACTCCTGGGCGGGGCCATGGTGACTCTTGCCTTGGCCACGGCCACGCTGGTGGTCGCCCCTTACATGCAGCTGTCCGACCTGCCGCCGTCCCCGGGCCTGCAGCCTTACTCGTCCCAGGAATTGCGGGGCCGCCGGCAGTACATTGAAAACGGCTGTGTCTATTGCCATACGCAGCAACCGCGCGCCCAGGCGCAGGCGCCTGACTTCAAGCGCGGCTGGGGGCGCGCGCCGGTGGCCGGCGACTATTTCTACGACAGCCCGCATTTGCTGGGCACGATGCGCACGGGTCCAGACCTGCTCAATATAGGCGCGCGGCAGCCCAGTGCGGACTGGAATCTTGGCCACTTGTATCAGCCGCGTGCGTACACCCCCGGCAGCATCATGCCGTCGTATCCCTACCTATTTGAAGTCAAGGAAAAGGCCGATTCGGGCGACAAGGTCGTCAATTTGCCGCCAGGCTATGGTCCGCTCACTGGAGTCGTCGTGGCAAAGCCCGCAGCGCTGGATATGGTCGCTTACCTGCTGGCGCTGGATCGAACCTATCCCGTCGAGCCTCCGCCCGATACGGCCAAGTGAATTCACCCCGCGCCACCTGCGTGGCACGGCACATAACGAAGGAAGGCAATGTCAGACTCGTCCAAGCGTACCGAGGCGCAGCAACGCGAAATGCCGGAGCCTTACGAAGGCAATCGTCCGGTGCCATGGCTGGTGCTGATTCTAGTGGGCGCCGCCTTTGTCTGGTCGCTGGCCTATATCGGTATCACGCATCAGGCAGTGCCTGCTTCGTACGGCGACCGGCGCGGCGCGGCCGATTTTGCAGTGATATCAGCCAGCACCGGCGGTGTCGTTGACGGCGCCCAGATTTACGCGACTCAATGTCTTGCGTGCCACCAGGCGTCGGGGGCGGGCCTGCCGGGCGTCTTTCCGCCGTTGGGCGAATCGGAATGGGTTACCGGAAATGCCGCGTTGCCCATTCAAATCGTGTTGCACGGCGTGACGGGCGATCTGGTCGTGAATGGCACTACGTATAACGGCCTTATGCCCACATTCAAGGACAAGCTGGACGACGCCGAGGTGGCGGCCGTCGTCACGTATATTCGGCACAGTTTCGGGAATGACGCCGACGGGGTCGATGCTGCGGCGGTGGCAGCGCAGCGTGAGGCCACCGTGGCACGTACAAG
>CAZONP010000160.1:3577-6094 GCA_964581155.1 uncultured Candidimonas sp.
AGTAAACGCTTCAGTAAACGCCCTGGACCGGCATGAAACTCTTGATTGCTATTGTTCTTGTGTGTTTAACGGGGGTGGGCGCTTTCTATTTCCAGACAGAGGGCTTTACTGTCTTGACGACCGAGGGCGCGCGCCGTGCCGACGTGCTGCGACAGCCGCGCATCGTTCCCGATATTGCGCTGCACGGCAGCGGCGGCGAAACGACCACCCTGCTCGAAGAACTTCGATCGGATTCGAGGGTAGCCATCGTCACGTTCATGTATACGCGCTGCGTGACAGTGTGCGTGTCGCTGGGCACGGGACTGCAGCAATTGCAGGCCCAAATTCAAGCGCAAGGACTGCAAGACCGGGTGCGCTTGGTAAGCATCAGTTTTGATCCCGGCGACACGCCGCCGCGTCTGGCGCGATACGAATATGGCATGAATGCGAAGCGAGACGTGTGGCGGACGTTCGGCATGGCCAAGAAAGAGGAACGTTCATTGTTGCTGCGGGCCTTCGGCATTGTCGTGGTGCCTGCTCCCCTGGGCCAGTTCGAGCATAACGCCGCCTATCACGTGGTAACACAAGCCGCGCGGCTGACTCGCATTGTCGACTTGGACGATATTGACGTCCTCTTGCGTTATGCCCTGGCATCGCACAGCCAGGGAAAGCCATCATGACGCAAAAGCAAGGCAGCATGTCGGGCGTGCATACACCGGCGGCGCGCCTTCTGATGGGCATGGGTCTATTGTTGCTGTGCATTGTCTTCAGGCGGGAACTGACCGCGACCATGGCACTGCATATGCTGGTTCATCTGCCCGCCATCATGGTGGCGGGTGTTTTTGTCGGCTCGGCGGCGTATGTCCGGCAAGCGGGCAGGGGCAGACAGGCGCAGCGACAGTCCTGCAGGCGTGAGGCCCGCAGGCGGGGCGCTACTTATAATGAGCAGGGTATTGTCGGCCTATTGCTGGTTACCCTGGTGCTTGCCTTCTGGATGATACCCAAGGCGCTCGACGATGTTCTGGTATCCGAATGGGCTCATGCGCTTAAATTTGCAAGCCTGTTTACGGCGGGTGTGGTGTTGTTCGCCTCTCTTCGGCAGGCTCAGAATGTTGTAAAGTTATTTTTTGTGGGCAATTTTTCCTGGATGACCGCCATCGCCGGCATTTTGTACCAGGAGCACGCTACGCGATTATGCAATTTCTATCTGCTTGGCGATCAGGCATTCGCAGGAATCGGGCTGGTGGCGTACGCAGTGGTTTTGCCCGTCGGCGGTTTGGCGGCATATTACGTTAAAGGATAAACATGGCCACGCATTCCACGGGCGCCCGCGCCCCGGCATTCTCTCGCCGTATGGGACTGTTTGACAATTTATTGGCTGAAGCCGGCCGCGCATTGCGCATACTCGATGGTTCCGTGCATGCCGGTCGCCCCAATCCCGCCGGTCCGCGGCCGGGGCCGACTGAATCGGGCGCCCAGGCCGACATGTCCGAACCAGAGCAGTCGCATGCGGCCGGGCTTATGCGCGTCAATCATGTGGGTGAAGTCTGTGCCCAGGCGTTGTACCGAGGGCAAGCGTTGTTTTGTCGCGATGCAGCAACCCGCGAACTGCTGCACGATGCGGCGGCGGAAGAGGTCGATCATCTGGTCTGGTGCCGCGACCGTGTCACCGAACTGCATAGTCACACCAGTTTGTTGAATCCTCTTTGGTATGCCGGCTCATTCACACTGGGGGTCTTGGCCAGCCGGGCAGGGGTGGGCAAGAACCTGGGCTTCATGGCCGAAACCGAAAGACAGGTGGAGCAGCATCTGGACAAGCACCTAAGCGACCTGCCAGCGGCCGATGAACGCTCCCGCGCCATTGTCACGAAAATGCGCGACGACGAAATCAATCATCGCAATACCGCCGAACGCAATGGGGCGCACAAACTGCGCATGCCGGTGCGCGCCGTCATGCGCGCCATGTCTAAGGTAATGACCGTCACTGCCTATCGCATCTGAGTCGGCACGACGGTGTTGTAACGAAACCCCTAGGCAAAAAAGCAACAACATCGGCCCCCGACAGCTATTTTCATCATTTACCTTGCAACGCACAAAAATTCGCTATACACTTTAGTTATCGGATGTCCAAACGCGGACTTCAAGGGATAACCCCAAGGGGACTCTTCAAGAAGAACCAAGCCGCGTGGTCTCAAGCATTATTGCTTTAGCAGCCAGGCATGCCACGATTGTCTCCTCCACCCTCCTCCTTTGGTGGATTTAGCCCGAGATCTCACGATCCCGGGCTTTTTTTTGTCCGTTCGGCCTATGGCGTTTTGCAAGTGGTACCGCGATGCTAGCTACCGTGCTCGCGACCATGCGGCTTCGCCGCTAACCACCAGGACGCAGATGCATTTTTTGTTGCATATATTTTCCGCATTCCTGCCGGCATGTTACAAAAACGGCCGATAATGTCGGTCATTACTCTTCCTATGGGGATTATGTGACTTCGCCTCACCTTTGGGGGTCTTTTACCTGGCTTTACATTTGTGTCGTGGC
>CAZONP010000161.1:0-6025 GCA_964581155.1 uncultured Candidimonas sp.
GGGCGGCCGTTCGGACCGCCAGGGTCCAGGATGGCCGGGATCTTGTTATTGGGATTGAGGGACAGGAATTCAGGGGAAGTCTGGTCGTCGGTATCGAAGTTGACCAGGTGGGGCTCATACGGCAAGCCGGTTTCTTCGAGAATGATGGATGCCTTCACGCCGTTGGGCGTGTTAAGCGAATAAAGCTGAAGACGCTCGGGATGGCGCGCGGGCCATTTACGGGTGATCGGAAATGCAGACAGGTCGGACATGGCACGTATCCTTGGCAAGACGGTTCAACGTCCAGAATACCAAAAATACGCAGCGGTTTCCGAGCACGTGCGCCGCATTGTCAGGCTTTCTGCGGCTCCAGCGCCAGTTCCCGCTCGGCAATGACTTGCAAGTATAAATGGAGGTAACGGGCGGCGATTTCCTGCCAGCCGTGGCCGGCCACCACTTGCCGGCCTCCCAGCACCAGTTGGGCGCGGTAGGACTGATCTTCATCGATCTTCGTTATGAAGTCCGCAAGCTGCTGCGCATTTTCAGGGTGGGACAACAACATGGCATCGTAGCCATCACGCACATACTGCGCAAAACCGCACCACGGTCCCGGGCTAAGAATGACCGGTAAACCAAACGACATGGCTTCCAAAGGCGCCATGCCAAAGCTGTCATTTAGCGTGGGATGTACGTAGATATCGGCAGCACGGTAATACGGAGCTACATCGGAGGTTTCCTCGACCAGTCGCACCCGGTCTGCCAGCGCCTGATAGCCAGGCGTCTTCGAGATAAGCTCGCGCATGCCGGCATTGCCGCCAACAACCAGCAGTTGATAGCGGGCCGGCAGCTGCTCCAGTGCTTTGAGCACCGTGGGCAAACCCTTACGCATGGGGTTGCGGGCCACTAGCAGGCATACACAATGCACGTCCGACCAACCAAACCCTTCCCTCACGGATTTCCTGGCCTGTGTGTCGGCGGACACGGGCAGCGCGACACCGGGCGGAATAATGGGATAAGACTGGGACGCGCCATAGGCCTGGCGCAGTTGCTCGGCGATAAGGCCAGACACCGCAACCGTTCGATGCGCGCGACGGGACGCCACCCGCCTGGCCTCCAGGCCGAGATACGTGTGGACGCGCAAGCTGGTGTAAGACAGCAAGCGCTTGAGCCGGCCCATGGGACGAACACGCCAGTTATAGCGCACCGGTGTGACATGGACGACTTCGATATCGCCGCACCAGCCATTCATGTGCGAATGCACGATGTCAAAACCGCGCGACGTGTGCCTGCTGGCACGAATCGCAAATATAAGAACGCGTATCCAGCTCGGCCAACCCGACCAGGACCGCAAAGGGACGAAGCGCAGGCGCAGGTCGCATGCCGGGTCGTAGTCCCGTGCGAATACGGTGATGTCGTGTTGCCGGGCCAACTCGCGCATTAGTTCGACGCCATAGGCTTCGGCCCCACCATAGCGATTACCGAAGCGATCGACCACAAAGGCAATCTTCAGGCGAGGATTCGGCATGCGGCTATGGCCTTAGGGCTTGCGCCGACGGTCTTCAAGACGCGTCATGCATTTTTGCAGGAAACGGAGAATATGTGTGGAACGGGAAACAGTAATGCGTGGCAGACCGTAAGGGTCGTCGTCGTTGCGTGCCAACCCGCGTTGCGTGGTGGTGGCATTGGTATAACCCGCCACGCGCACCATTTCCCTGATTGCCGGCGACTCGCCGCCGTACGGGTAGCAAAATGCCGTCACCGGCATACCCACCACTTGTTCCAGTTCGATTCTGGACCGGGAAATTTCGTAAGCGGCCACTTCAGGCGACAGCTTGGGCAGGTAGGGATGGTTGAGCGTATGGGAGCCGACTTCTTGTCCCGCCGCCGCCCATGCCTGGATTTCCGCTACTGACATGAGACCGGAATGCGGAACGCCCTTGTCGTAATCCCAGACGTTGCCGCCGTCGAACTGACCCGCCACAAAATAATTGGTGGACGTGAAGCCCTGCTCCTGAAGCACGGGCAATGCATTGTGCAGTACGTTGCGGTAACCGTCGTCGAATGTGATGCCGACCACTTTACCCTGACGCTCGCCCCGCGCATAAGGCAGCAGGTCGCGCATGGACAGGCCCCTATAGCCGAACCGGCGCAGCCACACCATTTGCCGCTTGAAGTCTGAGGGATGGACGGTAAGGCCGCGGTATGGCGAGCCCTTGGGCGACGGTTCACCGACTTGGTGATACATAAGAATAGGAATCATGGTGCGATTATATCAACCAGGATGGCCGGTTTCCAAAGCAAGGGATTACTTTGCCTTGTTCAGCAAGAGTAACTTATTGTAGCGAAAGAAGCTGCCGCTTGCGCCCATGGCAGCAAGAATGAAGCCTTCCTTGCCGTCCATGAAACCGCGCCTGACGAGATAGATACGCACAAAGGTCCATACTGAATGCCCGACAGCACCCAGCAGGCTGGTTTTCTTGCCGCGTGCATGCATCATGGCCGCCGCCTCCGACGAATAGTGATTGATCTTGGCAATGAAACTTTCCATATCCGCATAGGGATAGTGCAGGAAATGGCCGTCGAGCAACGCCACAGGAGAGTCCGTCTGTACGCTTTCGTGCACGGCCACGTCCTTGAAGCGCGCACTGCCCCGCTTGAAAAGACGCAAAACGTGATCGGGCCACCAGCCGCTATGGCGGATCCACCGGCCACCAAAGTTGGATAAGCGCGCGATCTTGTAGGCGTCAGCGCGAGGCTGTTCCAGGGTGCGCCGGATTTCGGCCGCCAGTTCGGGCGTGACCCGCTCGTCGGCGTCGACGGATAGCACCCATGCCTGGGTGGCCAGTTCAAGCGCGCGATTCTTCTGGCGTCCGAACCCGGGCCAGTCGTCGGTGACAGTTACCTTGGCGCCCTTGGCAATGGCAATGGCGCACGTGTCGTCTGTGCTTCCGGAGTCGACAACGATGATTTCGTCGGCGAAGGCGACCGAATCCAGGCACTCGCCAATATGACGCGCTTCGTTCTTGGTAATAATGATTACCGAAAGGCTCATGCCTTGTTTCTGCGTGCTCGTTTCCATAGCTTCCACCGATTGAAGGCGGGACCCAACACGGGATGTGCCGCTATCCATAACCGTCTGCCCACCGACGCGCCCGAGGTGTTGCGTACCGCAAACCGGTATATGCCCGCAGGGTCTGTGCCGGCACGATTTTGGCCGAAAGCCTGCGTGGTGTAAAGGTAGCGGAAACCCACGTGCTGCGCCAATGCAACATAGTCGGCGTCGAAATAACCCTGCGGCCAACAAAAGTGCGGCGATACGCTGCCCAATTCGGTTTGCAGCACCTCCCGCGACTTGGCGAGTTCGTCGGCCATGAGCCGGTTCTTCTCCAGAGGCTGCACTTTGTCCCACCGGGTATGGGTATGCGTATGGCTGTGAAATTCAAAAACGCCATCGGCCTGCATGGCCTTGATTTCGCTCCAGCGCAGCATGACTTCATCGCTTTTGCCTTCCGCGATGCGCGCTTCACAGTCGTGATGCGACGGCGTGACTGGCAGTTCGCCCTGCCCAAGGTGGCGGCGTAGCGGACCGTCGTGTATCCAGGATGTGACGAGGAACACCACGGCATGATAGCCATATTTCTTCAGCAAGGGCCACGCATATACGTAGTTGTCCAGGTAGCCATCGTCGAATGTCAGCAGTATGGATTTGGGCGGCACAGGCCGGCCCTCGAGGTGGCCGGCAAATTCGTCGGCGGTCAGCGCGCGATAGCCGCGCCGGCGCAGCCATTGGAGCTGATGTTCAAAGTTCGATGGTGACGTCGTGATCATCCCGTCAACAGGCGAGACGTGGTGATACATGAGCACAGGCACATTGTGCGCCGCCTTCATGAGGCTCTCTCGGTCAGCCACTGCATATAGCACCCCTCGGCGCGCTGCGCCATGGTTTCGGCACTGAAGCGGCCTTCGTGCCGACAATACGCCAACCCGGCCCGACCCATCTCGCGCCGCATCACCGGGTCGTCGATAAGCTGTCGCAAGGCGCCGGTGAGCGCCAGATTGTCGTCCAGAGGCACGAGCAATCCGGTAATGCCGGCCTGCAACATCTCGGGCACACCGTCCACGTCGGTGCCGACCACGGGCAGGCCGGCGGCGCCCGCTTCGACAAATACGGTGCCCGAAGCCTCTTTGCGCGTGGCCAATGCAAATATATCAAAACCTGCCAGCAAGTTGGGTACGTCGCGGCGCGCCCCCAGTAAATGCACACGTTTGCCGAGGCCTTTTTCCGTGACATAGGCCTGGACTTCCTCGAATACCGGCGAGCCGCCGCCCACGAGCACCAAATGGACGTTAGGCCGCTCCCTTATCAAGGGCGCCATGGCGTCGATCAGGTCGCGGTGGCCTTTTTGTGCCCGCATCACCGCCACACACCCCACGACGATGTCGTTTTGGGCAAGATGCAATTCCTGGCGCAGAGTCGACTGCGCGGGCGGCGCCGGCAGGTCGACCGCCGGATACACGGTGGCGACGTGGTCGGGGCGCACACCGCGCTCGATAAGGTGCCGACGCACGAAGTTGCTGGCCGTCGTGACACGATGCGGAATGATGGTGTAGGAAAGCAATGAGCCAACCTTATTGGCCAGATGACGTGTCCGCACAATTAGCGGCGTTCCCGCCAAGCGTCCGGCGGTGGCCGCCAGTATGGTGTCGCGCCGGCTGTGTGTATTCAAAACATCGAACCGGCCCTTACGCAGTATGCGCCAAATGCGAACGACACTCGCAACGAAATTCCAGGGACCATCCATATACATGGTGTGGACGATGAAACCATCTTCGCGCAGCCGCTCGGTCAGCAGCGCATCCGGCTGACACACCGCTTCCACATGATGGCCCCTGTCGCGCATGGCGCGCATCATGCGGGAAACATACTGTTCCTGTCCGCCGAAGCTCGTTGCGGCTTCCGTATGCAAAATCCGCAGGGGCTTCATGTGTACGATATCTCCACGCTGTCGGGCTGAACCCAGCTACCAATTTTATCGAGCATGGCGTCGGCCATGCGCACACGCCATTCGTCGCCCAACCGAACAGTGCACAGAAAGCCCTCGCGCTCAAGACGCAGCTCGACCGGCACGCCAGGTACGCCATTTTCCGGCTCGGCCCGAAATGGATTCAGCATTTGTCGCAGGGTGGCCGCGTCGGCGTTGCCGTTCAAGGTGATGCGCAGGCTGCGAGCCCGTGCTTCGCGCGCCAACTGCAGATCGAATACCGATTCGGCCGAAACCCTCAAGCCGCCGGAATAATCGTCGTTGCTGACTTTGCCTTGAACGATGACGAGACGGTCTTCCTTAAGGCGATTGCGATGTTGCTCGTACAGCTCGTTGAAGATGGCCACTTCAACCTGTGCCGAGCCGTCGTCCAGGACGGCATACAGCATGCGTCCGCGACGTGTCATTTTAGGCCTGACCGATGACAACACGCCGGCAAACCATTGCAGTCCCCGGGCCGCTTCAAGCCGTGCGAGCGGCTTTGGCGCGAAACGGCGTACTTCGTCGCGCCAGGCGTCAAACAAGTGGCCGCTGAAAAAGAACCCCAGCGCCGCCTTTTCTTCGGTCAGCCGGGTTTGCAGGTCCCATGGCGCAACCTTGGCCAGTTCGCCTTCAACGATATCGTTGGCATCGTCCGCGAACAAGGAAACTTGATTGGCGCTGCGCTCCGCCTGCTCGGCGGCCTCGATGGCATTGCCCACGGTGGCCAGCAACGCCGCCCGGTTTTCGGCGATCTCGTCGAACGCGCCGGCGCGTATCAGGGCCTCGATCGTGCGCCGATTGACCGCGTGGCGGTCGATGCGTCGGCAGAAGTCGAACAGGCTGACAAACGGTCCATCCTGGTTACGTGCCTGGATAATGGCTTCAACCGCGCCCTGCCCGGTACCTTTGATAGCACCAAGACCGAAGCGCATCGTGCGCGGCGGCTCGCCTTTGGCCGAATACTGGTCTTTCACCGGCTCAAACCGGTACGCCGACGCGTTGACGTCCGGCGGCAAGACTTG
>CAZONP010000162.1:0-1172 GCA_964581155.1 uncultured Candidimonas sp.
GCCCGGCGCAACGCAATCGTTCCATCGACCTCCAGCTGAACCAGCAGCTGGTTCAATAGCTGCGTGCGCTGGGACTGGTGCAGGCGGTACCGATGAAAGGCATCGCGCGGTGAACGTTCCGCCGTATCGGCGCGGGCCTTCTTCGTTTTGTCTATACGTCGTGTCAACGCCTGCAAGAGTTGCCTGGCATTGTGGTAGTCGCCACGCCATAACAAGGACGTGCCTTGGCTGATGAGCCGGTAGGCCGCATCGGCGCTTAACGTGTCGTCGGCGATGACTACGCGCCCGGGCGCGGCGCTATTATTTTCGGGGCACCATAGCGCCTGCCGGGTTTGGTCATTTTCATTCCACGTGACGTGGACCGGGCCGGTAGAGGATTTCAATGCGTGCATGGCTTATTCTACGCAGGTTTGACGCACCGCATGCTCCCATTCCTGCATCAGCGCGTCGGCCTGCGCCCGGGCCAGCTGTGGCGTGAAACGACGCTCTTGCTGCCATAGTGCCGACAGTGCCTGTTTGTCCGTGTACACACCGCTGGCCAGTCCCGCCAGGTAAGCCGCGCCCAACGCCGTGGTTTCGACCATGGTGGGGCGTACCACTGGAATGCCCAGCAGATCGGCCTGGAACTGCATCAGCAAGTCATTCACGCTGGCGCCGCCGTCCACACGCAGCTCCGTCAAGGGCGCGGCGCCCGCCGCCACAGCGTCGCGGCTCATGGCCAGCAGCAAGGCCGCGCTTTGATACGCAATGCTCTCCAGCGCCGCGCGGGCAATATGCGCCATGGTGCTGCCGCGGCTAATGCCGGTGATGGTGCCCCGGGCTTGCGGCTTCCAGTAGGGTGCGCCCAATCCTGTGAAGGCGGGTACGAACATGACGCCGCCGGCATCCGGCACCGTACGCGCCAGCGCCTCGACCTCGCCGCTTTTGCTAAACGCGCCCAAGCCGTCACGCAGCCATTGAACGACCGCCCCGGCCACAAATACACTGCCTTCCAGCGCGAATTCCGGCACCGGGCCGGTTTGCGCGGCGCTGGTTGTCACCAGTCCGTTTTCCGAGAGCTGAAAATTTTCACCGGTATGCATCAACATGAAGCAACCGGTTCCATACGTATTCTTCGCCATGCCCTCGGTGAAACATGCCTGGCCAAAAAGGGCGCTTTGCTGGTCGCCGGC
>CAZONP010000162.1:1272-6018 GCA_964581155.1 uncultured Candidimonas sp.
CGGGCCTGCTCGCGCGCGTGGGGTACGTTGTCGAGTATCCATTTCAGTTTCGTGCCTGAAAAATAGGCGTCGACCCGCAGCCCGGTCTTGCGCAATATGACGTCGTCCAAGCCTTGTTCGCGCAGCGCGGCGCACGCGGGCTCGGCCCGCCGGTCCTGCCAGACGATGGCGTTGTGAATTGGCAGGCCGGTCTTGCGATTCCAGACGATGGTGGTTTCGCGCTGATTGGTGATTCCTATGGCATGGATGTCGCCGGCCACCAAGCCGGCCTGCGCGATTGCGTCGACCGCAGTCGCCAACTGGGTATGCCAGATCTCCATCGGATCGTGCTCGACCCATCCGGGTTCAGGGTAGTGCTGGGAGAGTTCCTTTTGGGCAAGCGCGATTACTTTTCCGCCCGTGTCGAACACAATGCTGCGTGAACTGGAGGTGCCTTGGTCGAGCGCCAGTAAATAGGTCATGACGGCCACTATATTTAGTCAGTTGGGTGGCATCATAGTGCCACATCGCATCGTACTTGCGCCTGCGTCAGTATGTCGGGAAAGGGCTCCGGCGGGGGGGCGTCGGTGAACAGGCGGTCGATTTGGCCCAGTTGAGCCACATGAACCATGGCTTGCCGGTTGAACTTGCTTACGTCGGTCGCCAGCCATACTTCCCGGGCGTGCGAGATGATGGCCTGCGATACCTTGACTTCGCGGTAGTCGTAATCGCGCAGCGATCCGTCCGACTCGATGCCGGAAATGCCGATCAGCGCAATATCCACTTTGAACTGACGTATGAAATCCACCGTGGCTTCCCCCACGATTCCATAATCCCTGGGGCGCACCACACCACCCGCCACAATGACTTCGCTATTCGGATTACGGCTCAATATGGCCGCCACATTGATGTTGTTGGTGATGACCCGCAAGCCCGTGTGCCGCATCAAGGCCTTGGCAATGGCTTCGGTGGTTGTTCCAATATTGATCAGCAATGAGCAATTATTGGGCACGGCGTTCGCAACGGCCAGCGCGATCCGCCGCTTGCCCTCCGCATGCAGAACTTCGCGCTGGTGATGACCGATGTTCTCGATGGTGGAGGTAGGCAGGCGCACGCCGCCATGAAACCGCAGCAATAGTCCGGCCTCGGACAAGCGTTGCACATCGCGCCTGACCGTCTGGACCGTGACGCGCAGGTGCGTGGCCAGCTCGTCGACCGAGCTGGAGTGGCTCTCATGCACGTGCTGCAGAAGCTTTATTTGGCGTGGATTCGGAGTCATGACGGTGCCGGAAAAGAACAATAAAGAATGTACAGCGAATCAAAAGGAACCGATCCTAGGGTTTTCATTAAGGGAATATGCGCCGAAAACGAACAATAATGCGCAGAAGAGAACTCGGTCAAACGGGGGCGATCCATGCAGTTGAAGCTAGAGGGCGTCAGCAAGAACGTGGGAAGCGAGCACTGGATTTACGAAACCAGTCTGGCTCCCCATGCCGGCGCACTTACCGTCTTGCTGGGGGCTACTCAAGCGGGTAAAACCAGTCTTATGCGCATCATGGCCGGCCTGGATGCGCCGTCCACAGGCAAGGTCTTCGTCGATGAATTCGATGTTACCGGGCACTCGGTACGCAGACGCAATGTTGCCATGGTGTACCAGCAGTTCATTAATTACCCATCGCTCACCGTCCGGCGTAATATCGCCTCGCCTTTGGCCTTGCGCGGCGAAAAGAATATAGACCAGCGGGTGCGCGAGCTGGCTGGCAAGCTGGGCATAGACATGTTCCTCGATCGTCTGCCCGCCGAACTGTCAGGCGGTCAGCAGCAACGGGTGGCCCTGGCCCGCGCCATGGCCAAAGACGCTCCCTTGATGCTGCTCGACGAGCCCTTGGTCAACCTGGACTACAAGCTGCGGGAAGAATTGCGCGACGAACTCGGTCAACTGTTTGTCGACGGCCGCTCCACCATCGTCTATGCCACCACCGAACCGGGCGAAGCCTTGCTGTTGGGTGGTTACACCGCCGTACTGGATCGAGGCAGACTTTTGCAATATGGGCCCGCCACCCAGGTGTTCCATGCCCCTTGTTCGGTCCAGGTAGCACGCGCGTTCAGCGATCCGCCCATGAATTTCATTGCCGCCACCCGCGTGTCGGCCGGCGTGCAATTGCCTGGGGCGATCTTTATTCCGCTCGCGCTGCCGCAAGGCGGCGGTGACGGCCACACCGCCGTCACCATTGGCCTTAGGGCAAACGCGCTGCGCTTGCAGGAACGCTCGGGCGACCTTGTCCTGGATGGCGTCGTGCAGTTGGCCGAAATTTCCGGCTCCGACACCTTCATTCATATGGATAGCGGCATTGGCAGCCTGGTCGCCCACGCGACGGGTGTGCACCACTTCGCCATTGGCGCCGGCATGCGACTGTATTTTTCACCGTCGGATGCCTTTGTCTTCGATAGCAGTGACAACCTGGTGCTGGCCCCCCCGCCTGCAAGGAAACACTGACATGGCCCGCATTGACCTGGACTTGGCGCATGCCTATATGCCGCATCCCGAAAAAGAGGACGACTACGCCTTGCTCCCGCTCAATCTCACTTTCGAGGATGGCGGCGCCTACGCGCTGCTGGGCCCGTCCGGCTGCGGCAAGACGACCATGCTGAATATTATTTCCGGCCTGCTTACTCCATCCCAGGGCAGCGTGACGTTCGACGGTGTCGACAAGACATCCGCAACGCCCCAGGAGCGCAACATTGCGCAGGTGTTTCAGTTTCCGGTTGTCTACGACACCATGACGGTCGGTGAGAACCTGGCCTTTCCTTTGCGTAATCGGAAGGTGCCGCCAACGCAAATCAAGGCACGGGTCGGCCAGATTGCCGAAATCCTGGAACTGAGCCACCAGCTGGATCAGCGGGCAGCCGGCCTGACGGCCGACGCCAAGCAGAAAATATCCCTGGGCCGCGGCCTGGTGCGCGCCGATGTGTCGGCCGTGCTGTTCGACGAGCCGCTCACGGTAATCGACCCTCAGCTCAAATGGCAACTGCGCCGCAAGCTCAAGCAAATACACCACGAACTCAAGCTCACGCTCATTTATGTCACTCACGATCAGGTGGAAGCGCTGACCTTCGCCGAACGCATCATGGTCATGTCGCGCGGCAAGGTGGTGCAGGCCGGGACGCCTGAAGCGCTGTTCGAGCGCCCGACGCACACCTTCGTCGGCCACTTCATCGGTTCGCCCGGCATGAATATCCTTCCTGTCAGTCTGAACCATGGCGTTCTTGACGTTGCCGGGCAGACGTTGCGGGTGCCCAGCGGCATGACGGTGCCGGCGCATGTGTCGACGCTGGGCATACGCCCGGAATACACACGGTTGGCACGGCCCGACGAGCCCGGTGCCGTGCGTGCCACCGTACAAAAGGTGCAAGACATAGGCGTGTGCCAATTGCTGACGGCTCGCGTCGATGCTCACACACTACGTGCCCGCCTGGCCTTGGACCAGGAAGTGCCTGGCGTCGGATCGACCGCAGGGGTGGTGCTGCTGGGCCCACATACCTGTTTTTATAAAGACGAGGAGCTTATTGCATGAGCCAGTCGGTCAAGCCCGTCAATCAGAGAGCCTGGTGGCTGATTCTGCCGGTGTGCCTGTGTGTAGCCTTTTCGGCCGTGTTGCCGTTGATGACCGTCGTCAATTATTCGGTTCAGGACGTCATCTCGCCGACTCGTGCCGTCTTTGTCGGCACGGAGTGGTTCACCGCCGTGATGCGCGATCAGAACCTGCATGCCGCCCTGATTCGCCAATTGGTGTTCTCGCTTTCCGTCCTTGTCATCGAGATTCCCCTGGGCATCGTGCTTGCATTGTCCATGCCCGCCAAAGGGTGGAGATCGTCGGCAGTGCTGGTATTGGTGGCGTTGTCGCTCTTGATTCCCTGGAATGTCGTGGGAACGATCTGGCAGATCTTCGGGCGCGCGGACATCGGGCTGATGGGCCATGCGCTGGCGCTCATGGGTGTGGACTATAGCTACGCCAGCAATTCCACCGACGCCTGGCTGACCGTGCTGTTGATGGATGTGTGGCATTGGACGCCACTTGTGGCCTTGCTGGCGTTTGCGGGCCTACGCTCCATACCCGACGCGTACTACCAGGCGGCCAGCATCGACGGTGCAAGCAAGTTTGCGGTCTTTCGATACATTCAGCTGCCCAAGATGCGCGGCGTACTTGTAATTGCGGTCTTGCTGCGCTTCATGGACAGCTTCATGATTTATACGGAACCCTTCGTATTGACCGGCGGCGGGCCGGG
Organism: uncultured Candidimonas sp.; assembly: GCA_964581155.1. Taxonomy (GTDB): domain Bacteria; phylum Pseudomonadota; class Gammaproteobacteria; order Burkholderiales; family Burkholderiaceae_B; genus Pollutimonas. Next base: position 5,539 of record CAZONP010000162.1, read on the forward strand.
CGACGCCACGACGTTTCTTAGCCAATACCTCACCCAGAAGGCCGTGGGCCAATTCGATCTGGGGCCGGCTGCGGCATTTTCCTTGATCTATTTCCTGATCATTCTGGTGTTCTGCTTCATTCTGTACAACTGGATGCTGCGGGTAGGGACCCAGGACAAGGGGCAAGGCCATGAATAGCAAACCGCGTTTCCGCAAGCGCAGTATTTTTCTTGTGCTGTACCTGATCTTCGCCATGTTGCCCATTTACTGGATGGTCAACATGAGCTTCAAGACCAACCAGGGCATTTTGTCCAGCTTTGCGCTGTGGCCGCAGAATTTTACCTGGGACAATTACGTAACCATCTTCACCGACCCGTCCTGGTACAACGGCTACATCAACAGCCTTATTTATGTAGTGCTCAACACCATTATGTCGGTGGCGGTGGCGTTACCCGCCGCCTATGCGTTCTCCCGCTACCAGTTTCTAGGGGACAAGCATG
>CAZONP010000163.1:0-5972 GCA_964581155.1 uncultured Candidimonas sp.
ATAATTTTCAGGGGAAGATCTTTCACGTAACGTTGCGCGGCGGTTTGCGGGATGACACCTATGCCAACCTCGGCGGCGATCATTCGGCACGCCGCCTCGAAGTTGCTGACCTCCACGCGAAAGCGCAGCGCCCTGCCCAGGTCGTCCGCAGCCTGGGTAAGAAAGGCGTGAATGGCGCTGGTTTCCGATAAACCGACATAGTCGTACCCCAGCGTTGCGTCGAAGTCCACTTCGGTATTGGACGCCAGGGGATGGCACTTATGCGTCACCAGAACCAGGCGGTCCGTCCGATATGGAAGGAACTCCACATTCTCGCCGCCGCCCGCCTGGGCAGTGACGCCAATGTCCGCCGTGCCGTCTGCCACCGCTTTCACGACCAAATAGCTTAGCCGTTCGCGCAGTTCAATATTCACGTCCGGGTGGGCGGCAAGATAGCCGCCGAGTATCCTCGGCATGAATTCCGTCATGGCCGTAGTATTGGCGTACACCCTGACCCTGCCCTTGACGCCGCTGGCGTATTCCTGGATGTCGCCGCGCAGGTGTTCCAATTGCCGCAATACCACCCGGGCGTGCCGCACGAACGCCTCGCCCGATGGCGTGAGTGTCACGCCCTGGCTGTTGCGATAAAACAGCGACGTTCCCAGATGCGTTTCCAGGTTCTTGACTCGGTTGCTGGCCGCCGGCAGCGAAAGAAAAGAACGCTCCGCACCTTTCGTCATGCTTTGCGCACCAGCTACGTTGACCATGAGCTGCATATCGGTCAGATCAAAGTGCATTGCCATCGACAGCTATTCTCTTCAAAATTGGTAAACACCGGCTTAACCAAGCAATAATTGGCAAGCCACCTTTCTTCAGGCACAGTAAAGCTCATTGTAATAATCCCGGACGCTCAACATGCCGCATGCCCCGCAACCTCATCAGGAAATTCGCGATGCCATCCGCGACCTGTGTTCCCAATTTCCTCCTGAGTACTTCCGCAAAATTGATCACGAGCGCGGCTATCCAGAGGAATTCGTCAAGACACTGACCGAGGCGGGCTGGTTGGCTGCACTTATACCCGAACAATATGGTGGTTCCGGCCTTAGCCTGACCGAAGCCTCGGTCATCATGGAGGAAATCAACCGTAACGGCGGCAATTCCGGCGTTTGCCATGGCCAGATGTACAACATGGGCACCTTGCTGCGCCACGGTTCGACCGAACAAAAAGAACGGTATCTTCCGCGTATAGCCAGCGGCGAACTGCGCCTGCAGTCCATGGGCGTGACCGAACCCACGACTGGAACCGACACTACCAAGATCAAGACAATGGCGGTCAGGAAAGGCGACCGCTATGTCGTCAACGGACAGAAGGTGTGGATCTCGCGCATACAACATTCCGACCTTATGATTCTGCTGGCGCGCACGACCCCGCTGGAAGAGGTGAAGAAGAAATCCGAAGGAATGTCCATTTTCATCGTCGACCTGCATGAGGCGATCGGCAAGGGAATGGACGTGCGCCCTATCCTGAACATGGTCAACCATGAAACCAACGAATTGTTTTTCGAAAACCTTGAAATTCCGGCTGAAAACCTGATCGGCGAAGAAGGAAAAGGCTTCAAGTATATATTGGATGGCCTAAATGCGGAGCGCACCCTGATCGCTGCGGAATGCATAGGGGACGGACACTGGTTTATTGACAAGGTCTCGGCCTATGTAAAGGAACGCATCGTTTTCAACCGCCCCATCGGACAAAACCAGGGGGTCCAGTTCCCGATTGCTCGCGCACATGTCAACATTGAAGCGGCCAGCCTGATGCGCTACGAGGCATGCCGCTTGTACGACGCCCACGCCCCCTGCGGCGCGCAGGCCAACATGGCCAAAATGCTCGCGGCGGATGCCTCGTGGGAGGCGGCCAACGCCTGCCTGCAATTCCATGGCGGCTTCGGCTTCGCGAACGAGTACGACATTGAGCGCAAATTCCGCGAAACCAGCTTGTATCAGGTCGCACCCATTTCAACCAATCTTATCCTGGCATATGTAGCCGAGCATGTCCTGGGGCTGCCCCGGTCATTTTAAGCGCCACCCCAACCACAACCCGCTGCCCCTGGCTGGAATCCATCATGAAACAACCCAGTGCCGAACTTGCCGAGTTTGCCGCCCTACTAACCTATGACGACATCCCGCCGGCGGTATTGCGCCGTACCGAGGACTTGTTGCTCGATACCTTAGGCTCGATACTGGCCGGCTCCAGTGCGCGCCCCGTCCAGGCAATCGCCAGATTCGGCGAAACCATGGGTCCGGCCAGCGGTCCCGCTGAAAACATGGTCACACGCCACTCGACCAGTCCGCTGTTCGCGGCCATGGTGAACGCGGCGTCTGCCCATATGGTCGAGCAGGACGATGTACATAACGGTTCGGTTTTCCATGCTGCAGCGGTGGTGTTCCCGCCTGCCGTCGCCATGGCCCAAGCATTGGGCCGCTCCGGCAAAGACTTGCTCGTCGCGTCCGTGGCAGGCTACGAAGTTGGAATACGCGTGGGCGAATTTCTTGGGCGCTCGCACTACAAAATATTCCATACCACCGGCACGGCGGGCGCCTTGGCGGCGGCCGTTGCCGTTGGACGCCTCATGAATCTGGACAGCGAGCAAATGCTGCATGCGCTGGGGTCGGCCGGAACGCAGTCGGCCGGCTTGTGGGAGTTCCTGCGCGACGGGGCCGATTCGAAGCAGCTTCATACCGCCAAGGCCGCAGCCAATGGCTTGACCGCCGCATGGCTCGCCCATGAAGGGTTCACCGGCGCGCGCAACATCCTGGAAGGTCCTCAAGGGATGGGCGCAGGAATGTCGCAGGACGCCGACCCCGCGAAACTGACCGACCGCCTGGGTACGCGCTGGACGGTGCTTGAATCGTCGTTCAAATTCCACGCGTCCTGCCGCCACACACACCCGGCTGCCGACGCATTGCTAAAAGTGGTGCAAGAACACGGCCTGAAGGGGGACGATATTGCAAGCGTGGTGGCCCACGTGCACCAAGGCGCCATCGATGTCCTGGGGCCGGTTACCAACCCCACATCGGTGCATCAGTCGAAATTCTCCATGGGCACGGTTTTGGGCTTGATCGCCCACCACCAATGCGCCGGCCTGGCGGAGTTCGATGCCGGCTTGCACGATCCCGCCATGGCGCTATTCCGCGAACGCGTCTCCATGCAGCTGGACGCCGAGGTCGACGCCGCCTACCCAAAACAATGGATAGGCAAAGTCACCGTCAGAACAAAAAACGGCCAAACACTTTCGGCGCGTGTTGACGAACCTAAAGGCGACCCCGGCAATACCTTGTCGCGCGACGAAATTGAAGAAAAGGCACGCCGCCTGGGCTCGTACCGCAACGCCGCCAGTAAAGACGAGGTCGAAGCCCTTATCCGCAAGGTCTGGACAATAGCCGACGCAGACCTTGTGGATCGGTTCGTGGGCTAAATAAGCGCCTGCTTCTGACGTTCGACAAGGTCGGCGATTCCCGTGTGGGCCATGTCAAGCAGTTGGTCCAGCGCTTGGCGGCCGAAGGTTTGCCCTTCGGCGGTGCCTTGCACTTCCACGAAGTGGCCTGCCCCGGTCATGACAACATTCATGTCCGCGTCGCAGCCGGCATCCTCGATGTAGTCCAAGTCAAGGACGGCGCGACCATCGACCAAACCAACGGACACGGCGGCAACATGATCCAGTAACGGATTGGCTTGCAGCGCGCCCTGGGCTTGCAAGCGCTTGATCGCCAGCGCGGCAGCCACCCATGCCCCCGTAATACTGGCGCAACGCGTGCCGCCGTCGGCCTGCAGGACATCGCAATCCAGGTGCAGGGTTCGCTCGCCCAGCGCCGTAAGATCAAACACGGCGCGCAGGCTGCGCCCGATGAGGCGCTGAATTTCTTGTGTCCGGCCGCTTTGCTTGCCACGCGCGGCTTCCCGATCGGAACGCGTGTGAGTCGACCGCGGCAGCATGCCGTATTCCGCAGTCACCCAGCCTTGCCCTTTTCCCTTCAGGAATGGCGGGACCTTGTCCAGAACGCTGGCATTGCACAGCACATGGGTATCGCCCGCCTTGATCAATACAGAGCCTTCAGCGTGCCGCGTATACCCGACCTCTATCGTCAAAGGCCGTAACTGGTTGACCAGACGTCCTGAGGGGCGGGGGATATCGGCTGGCGTGGTAAGCATGCGTTCAGTCAAACAAGACTCCAAATTCTAGGTGTGTGGGATCAGAGGGATCAACGGGATTTTCTCATGGCGCCGCTTACAATACGAGCTTCGCGCAAAAAGCACAGGAAATATAGCCCATGATACGTAGCATGACCGCCTTCGGTAACGGCCGGGCCGATTCGGCTCATGGCAGCGTAACGATAGAGTTTCGCACCGTCAACAGCCGGTATCTGGATATCAATTTCCGGCTGCCAGACGACTTGCGCATGATCGAGGGCCTGATACGCGAAAACCTTGGCCGGGTGATCGCCCGTGGCAAGGTTGACATCCGCGTCAATTATACGAAGCCCGAAGCGAAAAGCTTGCCTGCCCTCGACGCCGCCTACCTGGCGTCGGTGGCCGAGCAACTTCAAGTTGCACGGCGTGTCATTCCGGACGTTCCCGCACCGAATCTGCACCAGTTGGTCGATGTGTCGAACAGCACCGGCAACACAGACTTCGATCCGGAAATCTGGTCCGCCATGAGTCTGGAGGCCACGAAGCACGCGCTGGCACAGCTTCAGGCCGCCCGTGAGCGCGAGGGCCAACGCCTTGCTGACATCATGCTGGAATGTGCACGCCAAGCCGCCGGCATAGTCGACGATGTCGAGGCCAATCTGCCCACCATCCTGTCGGACCATCGGGAGAAAATTGTCAATAAGTTGCGCGACGCGCTGATGGCCGTGAGTCCCGACGGCTTCTCCCAAATAAGCGGTGCGGAGCTTTCAGCACGTATTGCCCAGGAAGCATCATTCTTCGCCTTGCGCATCGACGTGGCCGAAGAGCTTGCCCGGCTGCGCTCCCACATTGCTGAGCTGCAGCATCTGCTTGGCACCGGCCAGACAAGCACAGGGAAGGAAAAGAAAGGCGGCAGCGCCGGCAAGCGTCTGGATTTCCTGTTCCAGGAAATGAACCGCGAGGCCAACACGCTGGGGTCCAAGGCAAGCGCCTTAAGCGTGACCCGCGCTGCTATCGATCTTAAACTACTCATCGAGCAAATGCGCGAGCAGGCGCAGAATATAGAATGATGTATCCGGAGGTCTACGGGTGTTAATAAAATCAATAAAATCAATTGATTAGAATTGGCCTTGCTCCACGCAACTCTACTGACATCCACCCTAATCAGGTGAAAAGTGGTGAGTACATTGGTGAGTGCATTGTACAATCCGCTTTAGCTAGTGGTGAGTACATTTGGAGGAAGGCGTTATGGCAGTGCTTACAAGCAAGGAAGTTAGTGCAAAGCTCAAGGGAAGCCCTGGGCGCTTTGCCGATGGCAACGGTCTGTACCTGGTAGTACCTAGCAGGGGGCGTGCGTTTTGGGCGCTGCGCTTCACGTCCAACGAAAAGCGTAGGCAAATGACGCTGGGCGTCGTAGATGACCTACCCCTAGCTAACGCGCGTATAGAAGCCGCTCTTAAGATGAAGCAGCTACGTGAAGGCCTTGATCCGTTAGTTGCAAAGAAACGAGCCGAGTACGGTTCAATGAATACCGTAGATGACCTTTTTGCTGATTGGCATGAAGGAAATGTAAAACGCCTGAAACACCACCAGATTCCTTTACGGGTCTACACGAAAGACATCGCACCTGTTATTGGTGAAATGGAACCAGCGGCAGTTACTGGGCGTGACATAAGGCAGGTTTTACGGAGCATCACGGAAAGCAATCGACCAACCATTGCCAACGATGCCTTGCTGTACTGCAAGCAGCTGTTTAACCATGGCATCAAGCTAGATATCATCGCTAGCAACCCAGCCAGTGCTTTTG